>JAAZVY010000037.1 GCA_018623195.1 Flavobacteriaceae bacterium
AACAACTAAACAACACTAATCCTTACACAATAATCAATTATGAAAACAAGCATACGCATTCAACTCTCGTTTATGATGTTCCTAGAATTTTTTATCTGGGGTGGCTGGTTTGTAACTATGGGTATCTTCTTACCGAGCACCTTAGGAGCAACAGGATCAGAAAGTGCTATGGCCTATTCTACTCAAAGCTGGGGAGCGATTATTGCTCCGTTTATTATCGGCCTTATCGCGGATAGATATTTCAATGCTGAGAGAATTCTAGGGGTGCTTCACCTTTTGGGAGCATTTTTAATGTATCAAATGTCGGTAGCAGAGAATTTCGCAGTGTTCTATCCCTATGTGTTGGGATATATGATTGCCTATATGCCAACCCTAGCGCTAGTAAACTCTGTTTCCTTTAACCAGATGACCAACCCTGCAAAAGAGTTTTCTCCGATCCGTGTTTTCGGTACCATCGGATGGATCCTTGCCGGATTAATCATCAGCTTCGTTTTCAAATGGGATGCGCCTGAATCAGTAGCACAGGGAGCACTTCGAAACACGTTCTTGATGACTGGTATCGCATCTGCGATCTTAGGATTATTTAGCTTTACACTTCCTAAAACCCCTCCTACTGCTAAAAAAGGAGCAGTGACGATTAGCGATATTTTAGGACTCGATGCGCTGAGCCTACTTAAGGATAGAAACTTTTTAGTATTCTTTTTATCATCGGTACTTATTTGTATTCCATTAGCATTCTACTACCAGCACGCCGCACAATTCTTAGGTGAAATCGAAGTAGCCAATCCAGCGGGTAAAATGACTATCGGACAAATCTCAGAAGTTCTTTTCATGCTTCTTTTACCGGTATTTTTCACGCGTTTCGGATTCAAGAAAACCATTCTAGTAGGTATGGCTGCTTGGGCAGTTCGTTATTTCCTATTCTCCATCGGAAATGCAGATGACGGAGTTTTCCTATTACTTATCGGTATCGCCCTACATGGTATTTGTTACGATTTCTTCTTTGTATCTGGCCAAATTTATACGGATACCAAAGCCGGTGATAGTGTAAAAAGTGCAGCTCAGGGTCTAATTACTTTAGCCACTTATGGTGTGGGTATGCTTGTTGGATTCTGGATCGCAGGACAAATCACTGACAGCTATGCTCTTAGCAATGGTGGGCACGACTGGAAGCAAATTTGGGTTCTTCCTGCCCTATTCGCTATTGGGGTATTTGTCTTATTTGCGGTATTTTTCCGCTCTGAAAAAGTTGAATACAAATCATAATTATGCCGAAGAAAATCAAACTTGGAATATTAGGCGGTGGAGGCGACTCCCTAATCGGAATCGTTCACCGAATTGCAGCATTCATTAATGACAACTACGAAATTGTCGGAGGGGTTTTCAATCCAGACAAAAACGTAAGTATTGAATTTGCAAAGCATATCGATATTCCGACCAATCGCATCTATGCAACTGTTGAAGAGTTAGTGGCTGCAGAAAATGCACTACCCGAAGAGGAGCGCATGCAAGTGGTTAGTATCCTGACCCCTAACTTTCTTCATTTTCCGATGGCGAAAACACTTCTTGAAAATGGATTCAATGTGATCTGTGAGAAGCCAATGACTACCACCTATGAAGAGGCAAAAGAAATCGCAGCCCTTCAAGAAAAGGGTGGAGCAGTATTCGCACTTACACACACCTATACCGGATACCCAATGGTACGTCAGATGAGAGAAATGATTCGCTCAGGAGCTATTGGAGACGTTCATAAGGTGGATGTTCAGTACTATCAGGGGTGGATCAATCCGCTCATTCACGATGAAGCCTCAAGAAAAGCTACCTGGAGATTAGATCCTGAAAAATCAGGAATCTCATGCTGTGTTGGGGATATCGGAGTTCACGCCTTTAACCTTGTAGAATACACCACAGGTCTCGAAATAAAAGAAGTATTGAGCGACTTCAATTTCTTATACGACGACAACGTCATGGATGTTGACGCAACCGTACTAGTTCGCCTGGACAAACATGTAAAAGGAGTGGTTCGATCGAGTCAAATCGCTACCGCCGAAGAAAATAATATTGTTCTTTCTATCTATGGAAAAGAAGGTGGCTTAAAATGGGAACAAGAAAATCCTAATTATCTATACCTACTTAAAGAAGGGCAGCCGATGCAAGTTCTGAAGCCAGGACATGGATACAACAGCGAGTTTTCTTTAGAGGGTACCAAAGTACCTCCAGGACACCCTGAAGGGCTTTTCGATGCCATGGCTAATATTTATCTAGGAGTTGCAAAAGCGGTTCGTGGAGAAACTTACCATGACGGGGCATTCCCAACAGTTACCGATGGTCTTCGCGGAATGAACTTCATTGAAGCTACCGTTGAATCGAATGCTAAAGGAAATGTGTGGGTCACTTTAGACTCTCAACGATAAAATCAACGCTATGAAAACGATTAAAGGACCTGCGGTATTTTTAGCGCAGTTTATCGACAGTAAACCCCCATTTAACTCCCTAGAAGGGCTGTGTCAATGGGCAGCAGATTTAGGGTATAAAGGTATTCAAATCCCAACTTGGGAATCTTTCTTAATTGATTTAGACAAGGCGGCCGAAAGCCAAGACTATTGTGACGAACTCAAAGGAAAGATCGCCTCATTCGGATTAGAAATCACCGAACTATCGACACATCTTCAAGGTCAGTTAGTAGCAGTACATCCCGCCTATGACCTCATGTTCGATAATTTTGCCCCTGATGCCGTAAAAAACAATCCAAAGGCAAGAACAGAATGGGCGGTTGACACGGTAAAAAAAGCAGCTACAGCAAGTAGACGTTTAGGACTTAATGCACATGCGACCTTTTCAGGTTCGCTATTATGGCACACCATGCACCCTTGGCCTCAACGCCCAGCGGGATTAGTTGAAATGGGCTTCGAAGAATTAGCTAAAAGATGGATGCCTATTTTGAATCACTTTGATAAAGAAGGAGTGGATGTATGTTATGAGGTTCACCCGGGAGAAGATATCCACGATGGGGATACTTTCGAGCGTTTCCTCGCAGCAACCGGCAATCATAAACGTGTAAATATTCTTTACGACCCAAGTCACTTTGTTCTTCAACAGCTGGACTACATCGAATACATCGATCATTACCATGAATTCATCAAGGCCTTCCATGTAAAAGACTCAGAGTTTAATCCGACTGGGAAAAAAGGAGCCTTCGGAGGGTACAATGACTGGTCTGATCGCGCAGGACGTTATAGATCCCCAGGCGATGGACAAGTAGACTTTAAAACCATTTTCTCTAAACTTACTCAATACGGATGTGATGTTTGGGCAGTTATGGAATGGGAATGTTGCATCAAGAGCCCTGAGCAAGGAGCTAGAGAAGGTGCTGCATTTATCAAAAATCACATCATTGAAGCCACCGAAAAAACCTTTGATGATTTTGCAGGAGGCGATGTCAATAAAGACGAACTTAAAAAGATCTTAGGACTATGAAAGCAACCGCTTTAATTGCACTTGGAGCCCTTATTGTAGGCTGTGCAAACCCCGCTCAGAAAGCCACCGAAACAACCGTACAAGAAAACGATTGGGAGGTGCTTTTCGATGGCACCTCAACCGATAAATGGAAACAATACAACAACGATACCATGTCAGAGGCATGGAAGATCGAAGATGGAGCACTCGTTTTTTATCCGCCTAAAGAAGGATCTCAATGGGGAAAAGGTCACAATATTGTTACCAAAGAAAACTACCACAGTTTTGAGCTAGCACTTGAATACAAAGTTGCAGAAGGGGCCAATAGTGGAATCTTCTGGGGCATTATCGAAGACGAGCGTCTTGCAGAACCTTACCTAAGCGGACCAGAAATACAGGTCTTAGATAATGAAAGACATCCAGATGCAAAAGCAGGTCTTACTCACCAAGCCGGTGCGCTTTACGATATGGTTGCCCCCTCAAAAGATGTGACCTTGCCTGCAGGGGAGTGGAATACGCTATCGATCACTATTGACTACTTTGCAAATCAAGGAGTCGTGATACAAAATGGCGAAGAAATCGTAAACTTCCAGGTACATGGCGAAGGATGGAACGAGCTTGTTGCCAATTCTAAATTTGCCGATTGGGCTGCTTTCGGTAAGTATCGTACCGGTAAAATCGGGCTTCAAGATCACGGAGATGTAGTTGCCTATAGAAATATTAAAATCAGAAGAATAAACGCTCCAAATATGGAACAAGAACCAACTACTCCAGAGGCGACTGAATTATATGAACCCGTACCTCCAAAAGTAACACCTGGTGTTAACGGTAGCGCTCCTAGCGATGCTATTGTATTATTTGATGGTACCTCATTAGATGCATGGGAAAGTGCAAACGGTGGTGAGGCTCCATGGATTTTAAATGAAGACGGAAGCATGACCGTGGCCGATCGAACAGGTGACATCAGAACCAAAGAAGTGTTCGGAAGCGTTCAACTACACCTAGAGTGGAGATCTCCTGCAGACGTTCGTGGATCTAACCAATCACGCGCTAATAGCGGTGTATTTCTGCAAGAGAAGTACGAGGTTCAAGTGTTAGACAACAATGACAACCCGACCTATGTGAATGGTCAGGTAGGGTCTATTTACAAACAAGCGATTCCATTAGCAATGGCTTCAGTACCTTCAGGAGAATGGAATACTTACGATATTATTTTTCATGCTCCAGAGTTTGACGAGGCAGGAAACCGAACCAAAGCCGGTACACTAACGGTAATACACAACGGAGTTCTTATTCAAGACCATTACGAGTTAAAAGGAACTACCGAATATATCGGATGGCCAAAGAATACTCCGCACGGACCAGGCCCACTTAGACTGCAAGATCACGGTGATAACTCTGGCGTGAGCTACAGAAACATTTGGATTAGACCTCTTTAA
The DNA here is from genome assembly GCA_018623195.1 of Flavobacteriaceae bacterium. Lineage (GTDB taxonomy): Bacteria > Bacteroidota > Bacteroidia > Flavobacteriales > Flavobacteriaceae > UBA3478. The sequence goes on from JAAZVY010000037.1 coordinate 4,896, forward strand.
ATAGGGGTCTTTTCCTACCTTTGCGGCCTATGATACACTCGATGACCGGATTCGGTCGACATATAGAGCACTTAGGCACAGAAAAAATTACCGTTGAGTTTAAATCACTGAACAGTAAAAACCTAGACCTTAACCTCAGGTTACCACAAACCCTTCGCGCTCACGAAATCGATTTTCGAAAGAAAATAGCTGAACGACTTACTCGAGGAAAGGTCGAGGCTTATATCTATATCGAGTCAGAAACGGTGCGTACACCCGCTCAAATTAATGAGCCCGTTGTTTCAGAATACTTAAGACAAATCAAGAATTTTGCAGAAGGTGATGATTTAGCAGCCTTGGCCTTAGCCCTTAAAATGCCTGAGTCACTCACTCAAGAAAAGCAAGAGGCTGACGAAAATCAGATAAACTCCGTAAACGTTGCCCTAGACAAGGCCCTAGCAGCGCTTATTAGTTTTAGAAAACAAGAGGGCGAACAATTGATGCTCGATATTCAAGGGCGCATCGATTTAATCGCAAAGCATCTTGAAGAGGTACTCGCATTAGATGAGAAACGTAGAGAAGGTGTGAGAATTCGTTTAGAACAAGCCGTCGCCCAACTGAAAGAATCTGTAGATGAGAATAGATTCGAACAAGAACTCATCTACTATCTTGAAAAATATGACATCACCGAAGAAAAGGTTCGATTAAAAAATCATCTTTCCTATTTTCTTAAAACAGCCACTGAAAGTGAAGCCCCTGGTAAGAAACTAGGCTTTATCGCCCAAGAGATCGGACGTGAAATCAACACAATCGGTTCTAAAGCTAATGATGCTGCAATTCAACGTGAGGTGGTTCAAATGAAAGATGAACTTGAAAAAATTAAAGAACAGCTTTTAAATGTCCTTTAACACCGATAAACTTATCGTCTTTTCAGCACCCTCTGGTAGTGGCAAAACAACGATTGTTAGACACTTACTAGAACAAACAGACCTACCCCTAGCCTTTTCAATTTCAGCCACCACTAGAGCTCCAAGAGGCGCAGAAAAAGAAGGTGAAGATTACTATTTTCTAAGTCCAGAGGCCTTTAAAAGTAAGATTGAAAAGGGAGAGTTTCTAGAATACGAAGAAGTCTATCCGGGATTATTCTATGGCACCTTAGCATCTGAGGTAAAGCGGCTTTGGAATGAAAACAAGGCAGTACTCTTCGATATTGACGTTATGGGAGGTATCTCGATTAAAAAGAGCTTTCCCACTGAAACTTTAACGGTATTTGTTCAGCCCCCATCGATCAAGACTCTTGAAGAGCGGTTAAGGTCTAGAAATACCGATACCGAAGAGATCCTTCAAATTAGATTGAGTAAAGCCCAACAAGAATTAGATCAGGCTCAGGCCTTTGACGAGATTGTGATCAATGACGACCTATCCACGGCACTATCACAAACTGAAGAACTCGTAAGATCCTTTTTAGCAAAATGAGTGAGAAAAAGAAAATAGGACTGTTTTTCGGGACGTTCAACCCTATGCATCGGGCCCATTTACTTCTCGCCAATCATATTGCAGAGAATAGTGATTTATATCAAGTATGGTTTGTCATTACTCCTAAAAGTCCTTTCAAAAAGAAGGTAAGTCTAGCCAGTGATATTGATCGCTATCAGATGGTTTACGATGCGATTGAAGATTATCCGAAATTTAGAGCGAGTAAAATCGAGTTTGGACTTCCACAGCCCAACTACACTGCAGATACGCTCGCACACTTAGAAGAGCAGACCAATTATCAGTACGATTTCAGTCTAATTATGGGCGAAGACAATCTTGCTCATTTTCACAAGTGGAAAAATTACGAATCACTATTAGCCAACTACAGAATTTTGGTTTACCCTAGAGTGAGTCCGCTCAGAACTCCTCCGCCCGAAGAAATCGATAAACACCAAAGTGTGCAGCGCATTAAAGCACCCATTATCGAACTTTCTTCTTCTTATGTTAGAGAACAGATTAAGCTAGGACACGAGGTAAGACCACTTTTACCCGACTCTGTATTTGAGTTTATCGATTCGAAGAATCTCTACCGCTAAGGAGCTCATCTGTGCCAATATAAGACCCGTCGTTATTGTAATACCACGAACGAATCTTGGGCATTTTTATTCCTTCAACCGACTCCAACTCTTCTAACAAGATGTATTCCCCGTCTCCAATCGCCTCATTGTGGTAGAATTGGTAAGCGATTAGTGCATAATTTTCAGGGTTGAAATAGAAATACCAAGTATCTGATCCGACCGAAGGGTCATAAGTAACACGTATTCTAATCGACTCTCTCCCGTGAAAAATTACTCGTTCAGTCTTAGGATCGATTTGCGCGCCGGGATCTTTGAGTTTCATCGGCAAACCATACAAATAAGTGTGGTAATCACGTAACTTCAGTGTTCGCGCCTGAGTTATCGAATCCTCAGAAGCATACACTCCCTTATCAATGCGATAGGTTTTGATATCGTTACCTCTAGTTTCGATGAGTTCGAAATATTCTTGAGGTAAATCGATGATCACCTCTCTTGTAAAAGAAGGCTTGTCTTTTGAAGTTATCTCAATGGTAAAGGCTCCACTAAATTGCTCCCAATTTCCCTCAGGGTCGTGGTACCCTATTGAGGAAGCTAAAATATCCTTAGCCCATGCTTGTGCTGATAGATTTGCCGGGAATAATAACACACTCCCAAGAATCATTAATAGATTGCGCATCGTCTGTTTTATCTTAAAGGTAAGGGAATAGAATTAAGTATATTCGCTTAAAAGGAATGAATATGAACTGGGAGCACTTATTATCCTTGTCACGTGAGGGAGATACGGCCAAAAGACTACGCAGCGATCAAGATGAAACACGGCTAGGGTTCGAAGTAGATTATGATCGAATCATCTTCTCTTCGGCTTTCAGAAGTTTACAAGATAAGACCCAAGTTGTTCCCCTTCCTATTCAAGCGGCAAGTAGAAAAGGATTTGTCCATACCCGACTCACTCATAGTCTTGAAGTCTCGGTGGTCGGACGTAGTATCGGACGTCTCGCCGGAAAAATCATTCTCGATCGCCACCCCGAATTAGTTTCAGAAGGCTATCGTTTTAATGATTTTGGAGCTATTGTAGCAGCGGCAGCCTTGGCTCATGATATCGGTAACCCTCCATTTGGTCACAGTGGGGAAAAAGCAATCGGAAATTTCTTCTCCAAAGGGCCCGGCAAAGTGTATGCTGACAAACTCTCTGAAGGGCAATATACCGACCTCGTCAAATTTGAGGGGAATGCCAATGGCCTAAGACTTTTGATCGAGAGTAGAGAAGGTGTTCCTGGAGGCCTAAGATTGAGCTATGCTACTTTAGGAGCCTTTGTAAAGTATCCAAAAGCCTCAATTCCTCATCGACCAACCGCTCATGTTGCTGATAAAAAGTATGGTGTGTTTGAAGCCAACTGGGAATCGTACAGTCAAATAGCGAACCAATTGGGTCTTCAAAAAGAAAAAGGTGGGTACCATCGACACCCTTTGGTTTACCTCGTAGAAGCCGCTGACGATATTTGTTATACCCTAATTGACTTTGAGGATGCTATTAACATGGGGTATATCTCTGAAGACTATGCCTTAGAAAATCTGATCAATCTGGTCAAAAACCAAATTGATGGGGCGAAGTATCGCAGTTTGACCACCACCGCTGATAGAATCAGTTATTTACGCGCATTAGCAATCGGCACCCTAGTAAACGAGGCTGTTCATCTATTCGCTGATCATGAAGAAGCTATCTTATCTGGACGACTTGAAAAGAGCCTGATTGACTACAGCGCTCATAGTGCAGCCATAAGGGATATCATTGATCTTAGTGTAAAAAACCTATATCAAGCAGACGAGGTGATTGAAAAAGAAATTGCCGGATATCAAATCATCAGTAACCTCTTGGAACATACATCTTCAGCCCTATGTGCCCAGGCATCAGATCAAAAAACAGTTTACGATAAGCTTATTTTAAGTCGCATACCTACCCCCTATCAATCGGCACCCGGTCAAGATTTATATAAGAGTTTACTAAATGCTTCGAGTTTTGTAGCAAGCCTTTCTGATTCTCAGGCGATTCAATTAAACCAGACGATCCAGGGTATCTTTTAAGACCTGTTCGACGCTAGTCAGATCTAGCCCGATATGTCTATAGAGCTCATCAACCTTCCCTTGTGGAATGAACTGGTCGCTAGCCCCTAGACATTTAGCCTCTCCTTTAAAGCCGAGTGAGTTTAGCTGGTATATTATTCCTTGACCCCAAGAGCCTTCAATCGCTCCCTCTTCAAGAGTGATTACCGCCTTGTAGTGCTTCGAAATATGATTTAATAGCTCGGCATCTAAGGGCTTAATAAAAGGAAAGTGATAACTGTCTACGGCGTAAGTCGATAACTCCTCGGCATAGGCTGATAAAGTACCTGTAGACAATAGCGCGATTCGAGCCTCGTTAGATTGATTGATGGCGATGGCTTTACCCCATTTTAAAGCATTACCCTTAGGAGTGAAATCAAAAATATCTGCCGAACCTCTAGGATACCGAATTCCTACTGGACCCAAAAGTTCGCCTGACTGAAATTGTTCAACAACCGTTTTTAAACATTGATACAACTCTTCTGGGCCTTTTGGAGCAAGTAAAGTAAAATTAGGTATCGAACGAAGCGCTGAAATATCAAACATGCCGTGATGGGTAGGGCCGTCCTCTCCTACAATTCCCGCTCGATCTATGGCAAAAATGACCGGTAGCTTCTGGAGTGCTACATCGTGAATAATCTGGTCATAGGCTCTTTGCAAAAAAGTCGAATACAAGTGACAAACAGGAAGAAGCCCCTCAGTTGCTAGGCCCGCAGAGAAGGTTACCGCGTGTTGTTCTGCAATCCCTACATCAAAAGTTCTTTCAGGGTAGGCTTCCTTAAACAAATGTAGTCCACTACCCGATAACATTGCTGGTGAAACGGCAACCAATCGCTGTTCATTCTCACCTAAGTGCACCATTGAACGAGCAAAAACATCTTGATATTTTAATGGCTCATTAGAGGTGATTCGTTCTCCGGTAGTTGGCTCGAATTTTCCAGGGGCATGATACGTTATCTGATCGGCTTCTGCTTGCGCTAACCCTTTACCCTTAATGGTTCGAATATGAATAAGCTGTGGCCCCTTTTTTGACTTGGCGTCCTGAAAGGCCGTGATTAATTCTTCTAGGTTGTGACCATCAATTACGCCCGTGTAAGCTATTCCGAGGGACTCAAAGAAATTCGGATAATTCAAATCCTCGATTTGATTCAAATACTGCTTTAAAGACCCAGTACTTGGGTCAATTCCCATGTTATTATCGTTAAGCACTACAATAACATTGGCCCTGGTTTCTGCGATATGATTCAGGGCCTCGAAGGCCATCCCTCCGACAATCGAAGCATCTCCTATAACCGCAATGAAATGATTGTTCTTATGAGCGAGTTGATTAGCCACCGCCATACCCATTGCAGCAGAAATAGAAGTAGAACTGTGCCCCGTGCCAAAAGAATCATAGATCGACTCCTCACGCTTTGGGAAACCGCTTATCCCATTAAAAGTTCTCAAGGTATCAAAGACCTCATCCCGACCCGTAATTAATTTATGAGCATAAATCTGATGACCCACATCAAAAACGATCCCATCATCAGGGGTGTCAAAAACCTTGTGCAGTGCGACAGTGAGTTCTACTACGCCTAGACTCGCACCTAAGTGTCCGCCTCGTTTGGCAACCACATGTATGATGCGTTCGCGCAAATAATTGGTGAGCGAGAGAAGCTCCTCGTCCTTAAGGGAACGCAAAGTCTGTGGACTTAAATTTTGAAACCCTGTCTTCATCGAAACACAAAGGTAGTAGGTAATATTTGAATACCTTTGAGGAATCATGCAAGACCCTTTCGACGATACCTATTTTATGCGCAAAGCCCTTGATCTTGCCCATAAAGCCTATGATTTGGGAGAGGTGCCTGTGGGTGCGGTGATTGTATCCGAAAATCGAGTGATCGGGAGCGGACACAACCTCAGCGAAAGACTTAATGACGTGACCGCACACGCTGAAATGCAAGCCATAACCGCTGCAGCTAATTATCTGGGAGCCAAATACCTACAGAACTGCACTCTCTACGTCACCTTAGAACCTTGTCAAATGTGCGCAGGGGCCTTGTATTGGTCTCAAATATCTCGAATAGTATATGCGGCTTCAGATCTGAAACGAGGCTTCAATACCATGGGAGGTCAACTCCACCCAAAAACCGTCTTAGAAAGAGGACCACTTGCAGAGGAAAGTGAAGCGATACTGAAACAGTTTTTCAGTCAGCGCCGTTAACTTGAGTGGGGTCCTTCTTGTCAGATTGCATCTTTCTTATATTCTCCTCAGTAAGCATATAGTCTTTCATCTTCTTACCAGGGCTTTCCACCAGAAGAAAGAGCGGCATCACCACAAAGAAAATCATCACGGTACCCAAACCCTTTAATCGATTTGACACGTCGGGCTCAAAGCCAAGTAAAAATCCAGTTAAAATGATGACTATTGCAGTAATGAATAGTATAAGAATACCCCACCGTTTTTTCTGCAAAGAGCTCACCTTCTTAAGACTTTTTAAGGCTGAGATGTAGTTCGTCTAATTGCTCCTGAGTAGTGCGAGCGGGCGCATCGATCATCACATCCCTACCACTGTTGTTTTTAGGGAATGCGATGAAATCACGAATGGTCTCGGCTCCACCTAAAATGGCTACTAAACGGTCTAATCCGAAGGCAATTCCTCCGTGTGGAGGTGCTCCGTATTCGAAGGCATCCATTAAGAACCCGAACTGTTCTTTAGCCTCTTCAGGAGTAAACCCTAGGTGCTTAAACATCAGCTGTTGAGTAGCTTTATCGTGAATACGAATAGAACCTCCGCCAATTTCATTGCCGTTAAGAACTAAATCATAGGCATTGGCCTTGACTGCTCCTGGGTCGGTGTCTAACAACTCGATTTGTTCTGGCTTAGGCGAAGTAAATGGGTGGTGCATGGCATGGTACCTTCCGGTTTCCTCATCCTTTTCTAAAAGTGGGAAATCAACAACCCATAGAGGTGCGAATTCATCAGACTTTCTAAGCCCTAATTTTTCGGCCATATACATGCGAAGCGCACTCATTTGCGTTCTAGTTGATGAAAGATCACCAGACAACACAAGGATTAAATCTCCAGGTTGAGCACCGGTTTTCTGAGCCCATGCGGCTAGATCTTCGGAATCGTAAAATTTATCTACGGACGACTTGAAAGTTCCTTCCTCATTACAACGAACATAGACTAAACCTTTGGCTCCAATTTGCGGTCTTTTCACCCAATCAATAAGGGCGTCGATTTCTTTACGTGTATAGGTATTAGCTCCAGGAACCGCGATACCGACTACATACTCGGCACTATTGAATACCTGAAAATCCTTATGTTGGGCAACTTCATTAAGATTAGTGAGCTCCATCCCAAATCGAATATCTGGCTTGTCGTTTCCGTAACGTTCCATCGCCTCATCATAGCTCATTACCGGGAATTTACCGGTCTCTACCCCATGAATCTCTTTCAACAAATGAGCCGTTAAACCTTCGAAAGTGTCTAGGACATCTTCTTGGGTTACAAAAGACATTTCACAATCGATCTGAGTAAATTCAGGTTGTCGATCGGCTCTTAAATCCTCATCTCTAAAACACTTAACGATCTGAAAATATTTGTCCATTCCTCCAACCATAAGCAATTGCTTAAACGTTTGAGGTGACTGTGGGAGGGCATAAAATTGCTCAGGATTCATTCGGCTCGGAACCAAGAAGTCACGAGCCCCCTCAGGGGTGGATTTAATAAGATAGGGGGTCTCTACCTCTATAAATCCTTTCGAAGAGAGATAATTTCGAACGAGCATACTAATCTTATGTCTGAAGATTAGATTGTTCTTCACTGGGTTACGGCGAATATCTAAGTAGCGATACTTCATGCGAAGCTCATCACCACCATCCGTCTGATCTTCTATGGTAAATGGCGGAAGCTTTGCCGTATTTAAAACCGTTAACTCACTCACTAGAACTTCGACTGCACCAGTAGCTAGATTTGGGTTTTCTGAACTACGCTCAATGACCGTACCCCTAGCTTGAATTACGCATTCTCTTCCTAAATCTCTAGCCTTCTCTAGAAGGGAAGAATCAGTGCGTTCCTCATCTAAAACCAATTGTGTGATACCGTATCGATCTCTCAAATCGATCCAGAGCACAAAACCTTTGTCTCTGATCTTAGAAATCCAACCTGATAAGACAACTTCTTTATTTACATCCGATGCGCGAAGGGCGCCACAGTCAACAGTTCTAAACATAATCAATAAGGCACTAGGACAATGAAAATAGTGCTTGGCAAAAATACGAACGGCATTTGATTCAAACCCTTATTGAACTTAAAATCCTCCAATGTAAATTTAATGTTAACAATAATTCGTCTGTTTGTAAATTTATTGTTAACTTTGTGTAAATATAAAATCAAAGCCATATGAAAAACGCACTATTTTTAGGTTTATTGATGCTAGGAGTATCAGTATCTACGGCGCAAGTGAAAGCTTCAGAAAAAACCGAGAAGGTGGAGTCTGTGAGTTATGAAACTAAATCAAATGGCGATTCAGTTGAAATTACGTATCGTCATGCAAATGGGATGATTGCCCAGCAGGGATACCTGAAAGACAAGAAACCAGTAGGTGTTTGGAAACAATTCGACACCGACGGGCACGTGATTGCCAAAGGAACCTATGTAGAAGGAAAGAGAGAAGGAACTTGGTTCTTCTTAACCAATGAAGGAATTCGCATTGCGAATTACTCAAACAATCAACTAGTAAGTCATGCCATCAGTAAAGATGGTTATGCACTGCTTAACGATTAAACACCAAGATTTAAGTTCAAAAAAAAGCCCGGTTCATCCGGGCTTTTTCATTTATGCTATTCTGCGACTTTTAAAGATCGCCCATTTCATACGATAGGTAATGTGATACAATACCGGCACAATAATTAATGTTAAGAAGGTAGCTACCACAAGACCGAAGATTACGGTCCAAGCTAGTGGCCCCCAGAAAATAACATTGTCTCCTCCTACGTAAACTTGTGGATCGAATCGAGTGAACATCGTGATGAAATTGATGTTTAATCCAATGGCTAGCGGCACTAAACCCAAGACCGTAGTGATCGCAGTTAATAATACGGGGCGTAGTCTCGCCTTTCCACCACTAATTACAATTGAGGTAAGTGTTTCACGATCTAATAAGGTCTTTTCATCTACCCCTAATTCAGTAAGCTTTCGGTCAATGAGAATCTGAGTATAATCTAGAAGTACTACCCCATTGTTTACCACAATACCCGCGAGAGCGATGATTCCCATCATCGTCATCATAATTACAAAAGGCCAACCAGTGACCATCAGTCCTCCGAAAACGCCAATGAGACTTAGGAAGATTGCAATCATAATAATCAGCGGTTTTGAGATTCCACTAAACTGAAAGATGAGAATAAAGAAAATTAGCGCCAACCCGGTGAAGAAAGCTCCCATCAAGAAAGACTGTTGCTTATTCTGCTCCTCAATTTGTCCCGTGTAGTCAATGGTTACCCCTTCAGGAAGATCTCCAAATGACTGCATCTCTTTTTGAATCTGATCGACAATTTCAGTTGCATTACCACCAGGGGTTAAGGCTGAATAGAGCGTAACCACCCGTTTCCCGTTCTTGTGTTTAATCGAAGAGAATCCTGAAGTGTTTCTCGCACTAGCCACGGCAGAAACTGGGACTTCTTTAATCTGTCCATTCGCCGGATCCCTAAATATGATTCGCTGCTCAAATAAGGCGCTCTTATCATATTTCAGGTCCTTATTGAAGCGAACATTGATGTCATAATCCTCTCCATTTTCTTTGTAAATACCTGCCTTTTCTCCAAATAAAGAGCGGCGTAGTTGAAGACCCACTTGAGCTACGGCAACCCCAAGATCACCTGCTTTTTTGCGATCTACATAGACTTCTAATGCGGGTTTGTCTTTGGTTACATCTAGCTTGATGCCCTCCATTCCATCAATACTCTTTTCGTTGATGAAATTCTTCATCTGAGTACCTAAGGCCATCAGTTCGTCATAGTCATCACCCTGAACCTCGATATTTACAGGATATCCTGTAGGTGGACCTGTCGGGTCTTTCTCTACAGAAATAATTACTCCGGGATAGACTCCGGCGAGCCCCTCTTGAATTCGTTTTCTTAGTGCTTCACTGTCTAAACCGTGTCGCTCCTTAAACTCACGCATTTGAATGACGAGCTTGCCTCGGTGTGGCATTTCTGCGGCAGAACCTCCCTCAGTAAAAGGGTTTTCGGCGCCTTTACCAACCTGAGCAATAGCGGTTTCTACCAGCGCATTCTTACCATCGATTTGATAAATAGGATCATTAATAATGGCATAAACTCGATCTTCAATTGACTTGGTAAGCTCGTTAGTTTTCTCAATATCGGTTCCTTGCGGATATTCGATATAGATGATCACCTGCTTGGGCGTATTGTCTGGAAAAAATTCAATCTTAGTTCTACCCATTCCGATTGAAGCACCAAACCCCATAAATGCAACGATAAGAAGTAGGGTGGTGGCTAAGAAATAGTAATATACATTTCTGCCTCTTAGCGCTATCTTCAATTGTCTTTCGTAAAAATTTTCAAGACGAACCAATGCATTATTCTGAAAACGTAGGGTTGCCTTGTAAAGGAATCCTTTATAAGCCCACATCAAGAGAACGGTTGCAATCATCAATGAACCAAATCCGCGAACTGCGCCCCCGAGTAGGATAATAAACCCTCCGATAGGCACAAAAATGGCGGTTAGTTTCAATAGAAATTTAGTTGGAAGTGGCTTCTCACCAACCACCATAAACTGAGAAACTAACATCGAGTTCATAAAGATCGCGACGAAAAGCGAAGACCCTAAAACCACCGATAGAGTGATCGGGAAGAAAATCATAAACTGCCCCATTACTCCTGGCCAGGTACCTAGCGGCACAAATGCGGCCACTGTAGTTGCGGTTGAAATGATGATAGGAATAGCGATTTCCCCGATTCCTTTCTTGGCTGCCTCGATGCGCGACATCTTTTCAGTATCCATCAATCGGTAGACGTTTTCAACCACTACTACCCCATTATCTACCAGCATCCCGAGTCCCATGATGAGTCCAAATAGAATCATCGTATTCAACGTGTAGCCAAGGGCACTCAAAATCATAAACGAAATGAACATCGACATCGGGATAGCGAACCCAACAAAGAGTGCATTTCTAAAACCTAAGAAGAACATCAGTACGGCAACTACCAGAATCACCCCAAAA
>JAAZVY010000074.1 GCA_018623195.1 Flavobacteriaceae bacterium
GCTATGTTTCAAAGTTCTCTTCAATTCGCTAAAGACCTTGACGCTAATGATTCGCTTGCAAGCTATCGCGATCAATTTCATTTTCCGAAAACTGATGATGGAGAGAAGAAATTATACTTTACTGGGAACTCGCTAGGATTACAACCCTTGAATGCTAAAAACCGTATTGGCCGAATACTCGATGAGTGGGCAGACTATGCGGTAGATGGTCACTTTTATTCTGAACATCCTTGGTGGGACTATCACGAAAGAATGGCACCTAAATTAGCTAAGGTTGTTGGTGCAAAGCCTAGTGAGGTTACGATCATGAATACCTTGACGGCCAATCTCCATTTACTTATGGTTTCTTTTTACCGTCCGACTTCTACGCGATACGCCATATTGTGCGAAGAAAAGGCATTCCCTTCTGATCAATACTTAATGAAATCTCAATTAAAGTTTCACGGATTTGATTTTGAAAGTGCACTCATTGAAGTTTCGGGTAACGGATCGGCCCCAACTACCGAAGATTTCGTAAAGGCTATTGAAGAAAATAAGGATAGAGTTGCGCTTATACTTTTGGGTGGAGTCAATTATTACACCGCTGGGGTTCTCGATATTGAGACGATCACTAGAGTTGCTCGGTCACATGGTATTACGATCGGATGGGATCTCGCTCACGCAGCAGGTAACATTTCATTAAAATTACATGATTGGGGAGTAGATTTTGCGGCGTGGTGTAGTTATAAGTATATGAATGCTGGGCCTGGTAGCTTATCGGGTGTGTTTATTCATCAACGTCATCACGACCAGGCTTCAATTCCTAGATTCGAAGGTTGGTGGGGTGTAGATAAGGCAGAGCGTTTTCAAATGAATGACTCCTTCAAGCCGGCGGTAGGAGCAGAGGCTTGGCAGTTGTCTAACCTGCCCATTCTAGCTTTAGCTCCCTACGATGCTTCTTTAGATCTCTTTGAAGAGGTAGGAATGGAGCGACTAACCGCAAAAAGCAAACAGCTTACTGACTATTTAGAATTTAAAATTCGAGATATTGCAGAAGCGACGGGATATCCTCTCGAAATCATTACCCCTCAAAATAGAGGTGCTCAACTTTCTATCTATATGCCTAATAAGGGAAGAGCCATTTTCGATCACCTTTGCGAAAATGGAGTGGTGCCCGATTGGAGAAATCCGAATGTGATTCGTGTTGCACCGGTACCTTTTTATAATTCCTTTGAAGATGTATATCTGTTTGCTGAGCGTTTCAGGGATGCGATCTATTCTACCGATAGTTCGGTAAAATAAAGAGCCCCACTTGAATTCGGTCGTTCATGGCGCTGTGCGATCAGTAAACCACCGAGGTTAAGGTAATCCTTGCAAATCGATATAATGTTTGGGTCTTCGCCATTGGAGCGTCTGAATACCCACTCTCTTACGGTATAATCGTTGTCTACATAAAAATCATAGGCATCGCCTGGGGTATATCCGCCCTCGTTACCATAAACAATAGTTAGTTTGTTTAAGGTTTTTCCTTCGCCAGGAGAGTCGACATTTTCTGTGTAAGTGGCTGTAAAGTTATCTTGATCCCATACCAGCTGAAATGGTGCGAGGAGCCAATACTTATCATTGATAAAACCTTTGTTAACCTCATTGGAAAGAGAATCCAGCTTTTTCCAATGGTATCTATAATCCCCCTCAGCACGTACAGCAGTTACTGAATCAACCTTAGGGTTCCAGATCCATTTTCTAGAGAAAGGTTCTCCGTTGGCGCGAGCTACATTCCAATTAAAAACGATCTTTTCGATTTTTTCAAACTCAGATAGTCCGTGTGCCTCGGCAATACGATCTGCTACCTTATAGGCTTCTGACTTCTCGGTGGTTGAAGGGGTTTCTGAACAGCTATTCAGTAAACCTATGGCTGCTAAAGAGAGGAGTAACTTTTTCATATTTCTTTTAGGCTAAAGGTAGGAAATGCTAGGCTAAAATAGCATTAGATGCTACCTTTGTAGGTATCTAAAATTTATGGCTATGGCTGCAACATCTAAGGTTCGTGACTTAATAGAACATTCGCTTTTAACCGATCGCAAGGTCTTTTTATGGGGAATGGTAGACGATCACAGCGCAAAACACGTAATTGATCGCTTGCTTTATCTGGATAGTCAAAGTCATGATGAAATTCAGTTGATCATTAATAGCCCTGGGGGTTATGTCACTTCTGGCTTTGCTATTTATGATACCTTAAAGGCAATAAAAAGTCCCTTCTCAACTGTTTGTTCAGGTTTAGCTGCTTCAATGGGTTCAATTCTATTGTCTGCTGGTGAAAAGGGTCGTCGCTTTATACAGCCTCATGCACGAGTGATGATTCATCAGCCAAGTGGAGGTGCTCAGGGTCAAGCCTCTTCTATAGAGATACAAGCTCGAGAGATTATTAAAACCAAAGAGATCGGAGCTAGAATTCTTGCAGAGAATTGTGATCAGCCCATCGAAAAGGTGATGAAAGATTTTGATCGTGATTATTGGATGGATGCTGAAGAATCTACCCAGTATGGTATCGTAGACGGTGTCATTGATACCATCTAATAGGCATCTGGATTTCGAATAATCGCTTCTGCTCTTCTAATCTGTTCTTCTAACTCCTCTGGATTCTTCTTGTCTAAAAGGCGATACATCATACCCATTCTAGGATTGTCCTTTAGTACTTCTCGTTTTTTACTCAAGAAGTTCCAATACAAAGAATTAAACGGACAAGATTGTTCTCCAGTTTTATCTTGTACCCGGTAACTACAGCTTTTACAGTAATTACTCATCTTATTGATATAGGCTCCACTACTGATATAGGGTTTGGTCGCGATGATTCCTCCGTCGGCGAACTGAGACATTCCACGAGTATTCGTAATCTCTACCCAGTGTATTGCGTCGATATAAACTCCTAAATACCAATCATCAAGTTCATCAGGATTTATTTCAGTAAGCAGTGCGTAATTACCGGTAACCATTAGGCGCTGTATGTGATGGGCATAGCTATGTTCTAGTGTTTGTTTAATAGACTCAGAAAGACACTTCATTTTGGTTTTTCCTGTCCAATAAAAGTCTGGGAGATTTCGCCCATGATTGAAGTAATTGAGGGTTTGATACTTAGGCATTTCTTTCCAGTAAATCCCGCGCATATATTCCCGCCACCCTAATATTTGGCGAACAAACCCTTCAATTTGTGAAAGCGAAATAGTATCGTCTTTGTAATAAGTGGTAATAGCAGTATCAATAACTTCTCTCGGATGTACCAGCTTAGAATTAAGCGCAAAGGATAGTCTTGAGTGAAAGAGAAACGGTTTTCCTACCGCCATGGCATCTTGATAAGTTCCAAATCGAGATAATAAATGATCGCAGAAGTACTGTAATATTTGTAATCCCTCTTTTCGGCTGGTTGGCCAGGGGAACTCCTCAGTATTAATGACACCCAGTGTTTCAATCTTACTTTCAAGAATATCTTGGTAAACCTCGGTTACATCGGTTTTAAAATCTAACTCTTTTGGTATCTGAAGATTCGTATCAATACCCTTACGATTTTCACTGTCGTAGTTCCATTTACCTCCTTCAGGCTTCCCGTCAGGAAGTATGAGTATATCATGCTTTTTACGCATCATACGATAAAACGACTCCATAAAGAGTTGTTTCTTACCTTCGAAATGCTTTGATAGTTCTTCTCTAGAAGTTAGAAAGTGCTCGGTGTCAAATGCTTCGCTTTGTATGCCCCTAGATTCAAGCAGGCTACAAATTTCTTTAAGTTCCTGATCTAAACGGTAGTTGTCAGGTAGTTGGTATTCAAACTTCTCAATAGGATGGGCTTGGCAGTATTCTAATATCCGAGTTTTAAGACTACGATCTCCAGATTGATTGATCTTTTGGTAGTCTACATGAGCGCCAACTTTTTTTAAAGCATCTGCGAAATTTCTCATGCTTTGAAAGAATGCTACCACCTTTTGAATATGATGGGTGATATTATTGCTTTCTTGATACATCTCTGCCATACAATAGAGCGTATGAGCATCTACCTCTTTATACCAACTGTGTCGGGCATTTAATTGATCGCCTAAGATCAATCGGAGTCTTTTTATTGCAGCCATAATCGCCTATAGTCGTTATTAGGATCGTACATCTCTGCTTGTCTTTGGGTATTAAATTTGCGATCTCTAGGGTCATTACCCACTCCGCTTACATAACACCAGTTACCCCAATTGGCTGAGGCATCATAATCGATAAGTTGAGCTTCGAAGTACTGTGCTCCCCAAATCCAATTTTGCTTCAAGTTCTTTGCCCAATAACTAGCCACATTTTGTCTTGCTCGGTTACTGAGCCAACCCGTAGATTTTAATTCGATCATTGCCGCATTGACGAAATCATCTTTGGTTTTACCATCGATCCACTTTTCAAACAGTGAATGGTTCTCTCCCCATTCATAGGAGCGATTAAGAATACCATCAATCTTAAAGATGCGATCCTTGTGTTTGAAACTAATCAGCTTAAAATATTCTCTCCATAGCAGTTCGAAGAAGAGCCAATAGGTATCCTGATTGGCAACCACCGACGATTCAAATTCTTTAATCTCTGCATAAATCGATCGGGGAGAAAGACATCC
>JAAZVY010000075.1 GCA_018623195.1 Flavobacteriaceae bacterium
CCCCAGGCAACTCGGTAGCGCGAACAATTTCATCCCAAATATCATCTCGAGACTGAATACGGGGTCTCCAATTTCTGAAATACTCACCATCCGCATCTTCAATCAACAATCGATGATCAAATCGCGGCATTTGCTGAGCCTCTGAAGTCAAATTTGGATTAACAATAACACCTCCAGTAGAAAGAATAAATCGACCCGATTCATCCACCTTAAATGTGGCTGGCTTACCGGAACGCAATTCGTATTCGGGGTAATAGATAATCACGTTTTCAAACATCGAAAGAGGTGCAGGGTCTAAGGCAGATTCAATTCTTCCCGATTTACCCACTACGGTTTCTACCTCTGGGATTTGAGCAACCGCCTTATCTAAATTTTGTAAAATGGCCCGATTCTCTGACACCCCGGTATGTGGCATCGAGGTGGGCATGAGAAGGAACGACCCTTCATTCAGTGAAGGCATAAATTCTTCAGGAGTAGAACGCATAATAGCGTAGCCCGCCATTAATATCACTAAGGGAATACTTAAGAAATAAACCTTGTGTGCAAGTGCCCATCTAAGCATACGAGTGTAGTAGGTTCTAAATAAATAGAAACCACCAAGCAGGCCTCCACAAATCAAACTCACGAAAAGTAAGTTGCTCATTAAGCTTCGGTCAAAACCCAGCGGTCTCCAATACTGGGCTAATAAAACAATAAGCGTAAGTACGCTGAAACCTAAATTCAGTTTGGTATACGACTCTTTGTCTAGTTGATTTAAAAGATTTGCAATGCCCAATGCGCCAAAGACAAGAAGTATTACGGAAGGGATAAATCCACCGATAACACCACCTATACCTAAAAGAATTAAACCTATGTTTAAAATGATTTTACTGAGGCGCCTGCTTTTTGGTTTTTTAAATACCAAAACTGCGAAGGTCGGGATCAGATAAAGCGTCACCACAATCGCCGCAAGTAAAGCGAAGGTCTTGGTAAAGGCTAGCGGGCTAAATAATTTTCCTTCAGCACCGGTTAATGTAAACACCGGGATGAAACTGATAATGGTCGTAAACACCGCAGTGATGATCGCACCCGACACTTCAGTGGTGGCCTCATAAACGATATCAACGACAGGCCCCTCTTTCTGTTTTAAATGGTTCAGAATGTTCTCAGTGAGTATTACTCCTAAATCCACCATGGTACCGATCGCAATCGCTATACCAGAAAGGGCAACAATATTTGCATCTACCCCGAAGTATTTCATCGCGATAAACACCGATAAAATGGCAACCGGAAGTAAACCTGAAATCAACAATGAGGCTCTTAAATTGTACACCATGACGATGACAATAAGCATGGTAATCAGCACCTCAAGAATAAGCGCTAGGTTAAGCGTATCGAGGGTTTCGTAAATCAGTTCGCTTCGGTCATAAAAGGGTACTAAAGTGACCTTTGATTCTGTGCCGTCAGCTAGCACTTTGGTCGGAAGCCCCTTTTGCAACTCCTCAATCTTTTCTTTCACCTGGTCAATCACCTCGAGTGGGTTCGATCCATAGCGTGCAACCACTACACCTCCTACGGCCTCTGCACCTGCCTTGTCTAGCATTCCTCTACGTTCGGCCGGCCCCAAACTTACTCGAGCCACTTCACTGAGCGGAATCGATTTAAAATCTGAACTCGTAACGGTTACATTTTTTAGATCCTCAATCGACTTTAGATAACCTAGGCCTCTAACTAAGTACTCTACTTTATTAATCTCAAGGGTTTGAGCCCCTACATCTCTATTGCTTTGCCTAACGGCCGAAACTACCTGCTCAAGATCAATTCCATAGACCTTCAATCGCTCAGGGTCAACATCAATCTGATATTCTCTTACGAAACCTCCGATAGAGGCAACTTCTGAGACGCCTCCCGCAGATGCTAAGGCATATTTAACATAATAGTCTTGGGTACTTCTGAGCTCGTCGAGACTCCATCCGCCAGTGGCATTACCTTCTGAATCACGTCCCTCGAGAGTGTACCAAAAAACCTGACCTAATGCGGTCGCATCTGGCCCGAGTGCTGGAGAAACTCCTTCGGGCAATAAGCCACTTGGCAAGGCATTTAGCTTTTCAAGAATACGGCTACGACTCCAGTAGAAATCGACATCCTCTTCGAAAATGATATAAATGCTTGAAAAACCCAGCATCGATGAACTTCGAATGGTTTTCACTCCTGGGATTCCTAATAATGAAGAAGTGAGCGGATAGGTAATTTGATCCTCGATGTCTTTTGGGGAGCGTCCGTCCCATTTAGTAAAGACAATCTGTTGATTCTCCCCTAAATCGGGAATAGCGTCAATGGCTACCGAATCAGCTCCCACCCAAGAATTCGAAGAAGGAAAAGGGATAACTCTTGCCCCCCAGATCACCAAAACGGCAAAAAGCAGGTAGGCAAATAATTGATTTTGAAGAAAAAACTTAATGCTTTTGTTGAGCATAATTCATTGATTTAATAGGATAATACATGGATTGCTCTGGCGCAACTGGCCCAGAACTTTAGTAATACCTATCAATCAAATTAAAAACACCTGATACATCAGATGCAATCGCTCAGGAGGATCGGGAGGATTCGTTCTAAAAATGGAAGGAACTTCAACGGTAACCTCAACCGGCTCAATGATTGAAAGATCCCAAGGCTCAACAACGATGGCAACAGGAGCATAGTCAATGAGTACCTCACTGTGCTTCAGATCGTCTTGACCCTTTAGCGTGTGTGTTTCATGATCACAACACTTATTGTCTTCACTCATTGCCATACCGCAACCAGCGGCTTCAGAGAAGACTGCTGTACTCACCACACGGCCCATACAGATATGCTGATCTACCGTCCAAGAGACCGTTGAAACAAGGACGAGAAGACTCATCGCCCATGAAAATATCTGAAGACCAATTCGTTGCATACAAGGTCAAAGCTACAAAATAATTGTATTTAAAGTTGGTTTAGGATTTGGATTGAATCTCAAACTTATCGTATATTTGTCGTCCACATCGCGGGATAGAGCAGTAGGTAGCTCGTCGGGCTCATAACCCGAAGGTCACAGGTTCGAGTCCTGTTCCCGCTACAAAGCAAACATAGAAAGCACCCAAACGGGTGCTTTTCTTTTTTTAAACCATTTGTGATGCTTGCATCTAAACAATGGATTAAAAAAGAAAGTCTTCTGCGAAGCAGTTTCTCTGTTTGAATTGTAAAGCTCCCCGTGAGGCCGCTTTGCCGAAGGGCAAAGCAATCCTGTCATCCAAAGGCCCATTTTCGAGAGTAGCGAGAAAATGAATCCTGAATTGACTTTAAACAGGTCCTACTTTCGGGAAATCCTGTCCCCACACACTCCCTACTCAGAATCGTCAGCGACGACTGGGATACTCCAATTTTTGAGTACTGCAAGGGTTCTAACTAGAATAATGATGGAACAAGAAAGTACCGTCTTGAGAATTAATCCAAAACCGAGCGACTCGAATCCGAGATAAGAGACAGCACCAAGGATACAAGCGGTAGCATAAATTTCTCTTCTGAAGATTAGTGGAATTTCATCGCAAAGAATATCTCTGATGGCTCCCCCGAAGGTGGCTGTGATGACCCCAAAAAGTACGAGGTATAAACTGTTTAACTCATATTGCTGGGCTACCTGTAATCCGCTAATAGTGAAAAGGGCGATTCCGATGGTATCAAATAAAAACATCGTTTTACGCAGTCGCACAAACTGCTTTTTAAAGAGGTAGGCCAAAATGACAGCGGCAATTACGGTGTAAACGTTGGTGGGTTCGGATAACCATCCGACCTTGGTGTTCAGGAGTAGATCTCTGAGGGTTCCGCCTCCCAATCCGGTGACAAAGGCAATCACAAAGGCACCGAACAGATCTAACTGCTTCTTCGAGGCAGTAATAAAACCACTGATCGCAAACGAAAAGGTGCCTAAATAGCTTAACCCGAGAATAAAAAGATTAAAATCCATAGAATGAAAGTAGTCTATTCTCTATCGAATGACAACGCTAGTATCTAATTCCCAATCGAATAACTCACAAAGGAAACGCATTTGCTGTCGGGACTCCAAGAGGGAACATTAATGGTGCCTTGTCCACCATAGAATACAGAGGTAAGATCTGTGATTTCTTTGGTCTCTAGATTCATGAGTCGAAGCTTCACCTTCTTGCCAAATAGGTGTTGCTGCTTTTGATCTTCGATGTAGGAGATGTACACCATCCACTTGTTGTCGGAGGAAATGTGCGGAAACCAATTCGAGTATTTATCAAAGGTGAGTTGCTCAGGTTTAGATCCGTCGGGTGACATTCTCCAAATCTGCATGTATCCGCTTCGGTACGAATTAAAATAGAGGTATTTACCATCTGGTGAATATTCAGGACCATCATCTAAACCTTCGGTTTTCGTCAAGCGCTTTGCCTTACCACCAGTCACGGGAATGGTGTAAACGTCGAGGTTACCCTTATGGTATCCAGTATAGGCAAGATTATTACCATCAGGGCTCCAGCCATGCCAAAAGCAAATTTTATCGGTCGATACCTTCTTAGGCTCTCCGCCTGCAATATCAACG
>JAAZVY010000009.1 GCA_018623195.1 Flavobacteriaceae bacterium
GTCGAATTTTACTAAAACAGGTTTCCTATGTTAATAATGCAGAAGCTTCAGATCCTATTTATCAAAGTGTGGTTAACAACCACCTTAACCCTATTCTAGCCAGCTTTGAAAAAGAGAATGTTGAAGAAGGTGAGAACCTCATTGATGTCAGCGAATTTTTCTCCAAAGATTCTCCAAGCTTTAATGTAGTAGGAGAAACCCAGAAGAAGTCTTTTAAAATCGGAGGACTAGATAAAAAACGATCGTTTATTGATAAGGCCAGGAGTTATCCGAGAAATACAGAGATCATACATACCCTAACCTTTCCTGCAGGCAGTCCGCCTCGAGGCAATCGTTCAGAGACCCTAACGTTTCAGATGAATCATTCGATCATTGCGCTTCCAGAAAATCCAATGCCCATTCGATATACCGATCACAGAGTGGGTTGGTTTTCGCTCGAGAAATACAATTACTCCTCAGAGGCATTAAAGTCTGACAACTATCGTGTAGCTGTACGCTGGAGAATGGAGCCTAAGGATGAGGCTGCCTATCTACGCGGTGAACTCGTTGAGCCTAAAAAACCGATTGTTTTTTATTTGGACCCTGCTACACCACTAAAATGGAGGCCTTATTTCAAAAAGGGGATTGAAGACTGGAACCAAGCTTTTGAAAAAGCAGGGTTCAAAAACGCTGTGATTGCCAAAGATCCTCCGAGTAAAGAAGAAGATCCAGACTTCAGCCCTGAAGATGTAAGATATTCGGTGGTACGTTACGTAGCCTCAACCACGCGAAACGCTACAGGGCCTAGTGTTAAAGATCCTCGTACGGGAGAGATTCTAGAAAGTGATGTCATCTGGTACCACAACCATTTACGCTCGTATCGAAACCGATATCTACTTGAGACCGGAGCCGCCAACCCTAAGGCACGAACCTTAAACACTCCTGAGGAGGAAATTGGAGAAATGATGCGCCGGGTGATTGCTCATGAAGTGGGTCATGCGCTCGGTTTACCCCACAACATGAAGGCAAGCTCTGCTTATCCTGTAGACTCTCTTCGCTCAGGTAGTTTCACTCAAAAGATGGGAATAGCGGCGACCATTATGGATTATGCTCGTTACAATTATATCGCTCAACCAGGAGATGAGAATATTCGATTCGTCCGCCAAATGGGACCTTATGATGATTATGCGATTGAATGGGGGTATCGCTACTTTCCAGGCCAAGATCCTGATGAAATTAAGTCAAAGCTGGCCGCCTTTGTCAGTGAGCGTAACCTCAACCCTATCTATCAATTCGGAAGCGGAGGATCCGACCCTGATTCACAAACCGAAAATATTGGGGATGATCCGATCAAAGCAACTGCCTACGGACTTTCGAACCTTAAAATTGTTGCAAAAAATCTAGAAGATTGGACCACTGAAGACGGACAAAACTTCGACGACCTCAAAGAGCTCTATTTAGAAATGATAAGCGTTTACCGCCGATATATTTATCACGTTGCGAATCTTGTAGGAGGAGTTCGTGAAACCCGTGCAGTTAAAGGTCAGATTGAACAGGTGTATGAAAATGTTCCTAGATCAGAACAACTAATGGCACTCAACACCCTACAAAGAGAAGTGTGGAATAGCCCAATGTGGCTCCTCGACCCAGCCCTAATTTCACAATTCGAAGACAAGGGTCGATTACCTCTTATAGGCAACCTACAAAAAGCACTAGTTTATCGACTATTGAGCACTAATAAACTCAATCAGATGATTTCAAGCGCGGCAAGTGTAAAAGGAAACCCCTTGAGCACCAAGGATCTGATAAACACCCTCATTAATCAAATCGTTAAAGAGGCAAAATCTTTAGACGCACTTCAGAAGGGATTACAGATCTCCCTTGTCGAACGACTCATCGAATTAAAAGAGGATGAAAAAGCCAACCCTGTAGTAAGGGCTGAAGCCTTCGATGCTCTAAGTGAACTTAGATCTCATTTTAAATCCAGACAAAAAAGCAGCGATCATTTTCGCTTTGCATTTTATCTAGCGGAGAACGCTCTGAAGTGATTCTAAAATAATAGGCTCTAGAACCTTATAACCGCTTTCATTGGGGTGAACCGTATCGTATCCAAGTTCGCTTATTAATCCCCCTTCTGCATCCACAGTTGAGGTATAGTAATCGACGTAGGTTACCTGATGTTTCTCAGTTAGAGCTCGCAATAGTTCGTTGAGCTTGATGACTTTTTCACGAGGTAGAATTTCGGGTCTCCACGGAAAGTTATTGGCAGGCAATACAGAACACACTAGCGGGTGTATTCTATGAGCAATAGCCAATTCAACCATCGACTCGATGTTGGCTGCAATCTCTACTAAAGAAATAGGACCTGTATTTTCGGCAATGTCATTGATGCCGGCGAGGATGACCACCGCTTTAGGTTTTAAATCGATGACATCTTGTCTGAATCGCAGCAACATTTGCGGGGTGGTCTGGCCGCCAATCCCTCGATTTACAAAAGAGTTCTCTGCGAAAAAATGAGATCGCATATCGACCCATCCTTGGGTAATTGAATTTCCCATAAAAACGGCATCGATAGTCTTTCCTTCTGCCATTACCTGCCGATTCTTCTCTTTAAAAAAGTTCATATTCGCCCAATCTTGTGAAAAGCCCAATAAACCACTCACTAAACAGATACACAGAAAAAGATTTTTCATTTAAAAAGATCTATAATTTCCAGACAAGAATTCATTCACCTCAGCCTCTTCAAAAGCAGAATTCACTTTATCGTAGTGCAGCGTTCGGCCTGGGAATCGGCCTGCAATTACTCCAAGTAAAATGGTCTCTGTCAGTCTAGCGCCATACTCAAAAGGCGCAGTGCAATCAGTCTTACCTAAGCAAGCATCTATGAACTGACGGTAGTGCAGGGGTGACTCTTCAGCATAGTTGCGAATCGGTTCTCCCAAACTGTTCTCAGGGTCGTATTCAGCGATCTCATAATCTTTATAGGCGCCATCGATAATCCAACGAGGTAACTCCATGAAGTGAGGTAACAGTAAACGTTCACCATTTTCTCCGATAAACATAGCCCCTTGATCTGGTAATTGATCGCCATTAGGAAGTTCGAGAAGTTCAGAAGCCTCAGGGCCTTCAACTCCGTCATACCATACCCATTCGAACGAAGGTGTGGTATAATTAGTTCCTTCGAAGGTGTAGTGAACAATGTTTCTTTCTGGATATCCATAACCGTTCGATGGTCTACAATTATTGGTAATCGTCGAAGGCACTCCTAATTCGAGGGCGTTATACGGAGTATCGAAAATATGGACACCCATGTCTCCCAGTGTGGCACATCCGTAATCCATGAGTTTTCTCCAATTCATCGGGTGATAATAGCCCTCCTTGTAGTCTCGCTGCTTCGAGGTCCCCAACCACAGGTTCCAGTCTAAATTGGCAGGAACTGGGTCAGAACCTTCAGGAACTACCCCGTCATATCCCCAGTTTTTATTCGACCAAGCGATCACTTTTGACACCTTTCCGATGATTCCGCCGCGAATAAGCATAGTAGCAAGCTTATAGTCGTAAAAAGAATGTACCTGAATTCCCATCTGAGTAACCAACCCTTTCTCTGATGCCACCTTGCTCATTTCTCTTGATTCAGAAACGTAATGTGACAAGGGCTTTTGACAATACACTGACTTATCATACTCCATGGCCAGTAGTGAGGCGGGGGCATGCGTATGGTCTGGGGTTGAAACAACCACGGCATCGAACCCATCAGAAAATTCACTCATCATTTGACGGTAATCAGAGAACAACTTCGCCTCTGGAAAAAGCTCGGCCGCAGCCTGAAGGTTATTCTGGTCTACATCGCACAAGGCAGACACTACTACTTGCGGATGCGTAGCAATCGCCTTCAAATCTTCAAACCCCATATTTCCAACTCCGATATGTGCCGTTCTAATTTGTTTTTCTGCTCCAACACAAGACCACACTGGCAATACTGCTGCACCAGCAAGCAAGGTGGATGTTTTTAAAAATGTTCGTTTATCCATGATTATAGTTCTTTAATTTTTACGGTTTTAAACCATAGCTCACTTCCGTGATCTTGTAATCCAATAAACCCCTTCTTGTATTTGCCATAATCTTTGGCCATTCCCCACTTACCCTCATTCTTTCTTTGATTCCAATCTTCTGACCAAGGAACAAATTCGAGCATGACCTCTCCGTTCAAATAATAGGTAACTTTTTCAGGAGTGAATCGAATGGTAGTGCTATTCCATAAACCTGCCGGATGTAAAGTCTTGCCTTCTTTAGGGGTATACATTCCATAATCTGCGCCCGTAGATTGAATAGGCTGTAATTTTTCAGGATGATCGGTAACACCTATACTTCGATTGTAGTCTTCAATATCATGAAAGTCGGTATAATGCAAATCATCGATCAGCTGATACTCAGGAGCAACCTCAGGAATTCCAGAATATCCCTCTTTGATGTGATAAAAAATACCGCTGTTACCGCCAGGAGGAATTTTCCACTCTACATAGAGCTCGAAATTTTCGAATTCTTGGGCACCGTAAATCAAATCTCTGCTCCCCTTGTAGTCGTAATCTGATTCAGAAATAAACTCTGTTTTAAAGGTCATCAATGAATCTACCACGGCCCACCCGGGAGGTAAGCCTTCTCCGTTATAGGCACGCCATCCATCGAGGCTCGAACCATCAAAAAGGTAGGTCCATTCTGAAGTTTTTGAAGGCCCTGAACATGAGTACAATAACCCAATACATATCAGTGCAACTACCTTTTTCATAGTTCTGTGATTTTAAGGTTTTTCCAAAGTACTTTGATTCCTCCGCCTGAATGAATTTGAAGCGCAATACCCCCCTTACCATTTCCTATTTTCTCATCGGTGATATCTACCATTTCATGCCCATTCAAGAAGGTTTGGACGCGGTCTCCAATGCATAGAATCTTCATTGTATTCCATTCTCCCATTTTAAGGTACTTGTCCTTTTCAGGATCAGGTTTGATAAGCCATCCCCTGCCATAAGATTCATAAATACCTCCCGTATCACTCCCGGGTGGAGCAACCTCAACTTGCCATCCGTTCACTATAGTGCCGTCGACGGTTGATCGAAAAAAGACCCCACTATTACCATCAGCCTCTTGTTTGAATTCTAACTCTAATAAGAAATCATCGTAGAAAGCGTCTGTGGTCAGATAACCGTATTCAGCATCAGGACCACTTTCGCAAATCAGTAGACCGTCAGAGACATACCATTTTTCGGTACCATTAATCGTCCAGCCCTCGAGGTCTTTACCATTAAAAATAGGTTGCTGGGCAAACCCGTAAAAGGTGGTCAGAATTATTAAAAAACTAAGAAGTCGTTTCATTGGTTTAGGGTTGAATAGTTATAAAATTGACAAAAACTGGGAAAGAAATTAAAAAAAAGTTTGTTCCGAAGCGATTAAAATTTACATTTCTGCAAAATACCTACCCAATAATTGAGACCACATTTATGAGTATTTCTTACCAATCTCCAGGAATTTTTGAAGAAACAAGATTTGAAAAAATTCATAATATCATATTTGACTCTGCTAAAGAAGCCTCGATTGAAGTTGCCCACGAAATCGCCGAACTCATTCGAAAAAAACAAGAAAAAGGAAAGACTTGTGTGCTGGGACTAGCCACCGGTTCTTCGCCAATTTCAGTCTACCAAGAACTCGTCAGACTTCACAAAGAAGAAGGCTTAAGTTTTAAAAATGTAGTCACTTTTAATCTAGATGAATACTTTCCGATGGAAGCCGATAGCATCCACAGCTATCACTACTTCATGTATGAGCATCTGTTTAGTCACGTAGATATTGATTCTGAAAATGTAAACATCCCTGATGGCAGTATCTCAGCGAAGAAAGCTCGAGAGCACTGTCTAGAATACGAGGAAAAGATTCGATCCTTAGGTGGGCTAGACTTTCAACTACTAGGTATCGGGCGTACAGGACACATCGGTTTTAACGAGCCGGGATCAAATCTCAATTCAAGAACCCGAGTCATTACCCTAGACCACATCACAAGAGAAGATGCTGCTAAATCTTTTCAAGGCATAGAAAACGTGCCACGAAAAGCCATCACCATGGGGATTGCAAGTGTGATGAGTGCGAAACGAGTGGTGCTTCTTGCTTGGGGACAAAAAAAGAGTTTAGTGGTGAAAGAAGCCATCGAAGACGCCATTAGCAGTCAAAACCCCTCTACCTATCTCCAAGGTCACAAAAACGTCACCTTTATTTTAGATGAAGATGCTGCCTCTGAACTGACCCGAATCAAAACCCCTTGGGTAGTTCAGCAATGTGAATGGACGAAAGAATTAAAATACAAGGCCGTAGTTTGGCTTTGTCGTCAAACTGAAAAATCAGTTTTGAAATTAACCGAGAGTGATTACAACGAGAATTCACTCTCAGATTTATTAGAAACCCAATCGGTCTATGATTTAAATATCGAAATCTTCAATCGATTACAACATACCATCACCGGATGGCCAGGCGGAAAACCTGACGCCGATGACACCCACCGTCCCGAAAGAGAACGACCTAAACAGAAAAGAGTCATTGTATTTAGTCCTCACCCTGATGATGATGTGATCTCTATGGGCGGAACACTCGATAGGCTTATTTCTCAAGGTCATGAGGTGCATGTGGCTTATCAAACTTCGGGTAGTATTGCCGTTTCAAATGACGAGGCGAGAAAATTTGTAGAGGTTGCTTATGACTTGTGTGACGGTGCTCCAAACCAAGGCCTTGCAGCAACCAAAAACCTGCTATCCGAATTTGAAGGGAATCCACACGAATCGCTAGAGCTTCGGAAAATCAAAAAAATCATACGACAAAAAGAAGCCTTAGGAGCAACTCGATATTTAGGGTTACCCGATTCTCAAGTGCACTTTCTTAACCTCCCGTTTTATGAGGCCGGAGGAATCAAAAAAGCACCAATTACCCAGTTTGACATCGACATTCATACGAGTTTAATTAAATCGATTCGTCCGCATCAAGTATTCGCTGCCGGAGACCTTGCTGACCCTCATGGCACTCACAAACTATGCCTTGAGGCGCTTCTTGAAAGTCTCAAATCTCTCAAAAAAGAATCCTTTATGAAAGACTGTTGGCTATGGTTGTACCGAGGGGCTTGGCACGAATATGAGCCTTACGAAATCGACATGGCTGTACCGATGAGTCCTGCTCAAGTAAGACGTAAGCGCAAAGCGATCTTCTATCATCAAACTCAAAAAGATGGGGTGATGTTTCAAGGAAACGACCCAAGAGAATTTTGGGTGCGCGCCGAAGATCGCAATCGTGAAACAGCCTCTATCTATCGCTCATTAGGTTTGTCTGATTATGCTGCCATTGAAGCATTTAAACGTTATTTTTATTGAAAACTAACCCCATGAAATACTCGATAAGCCTCTTTTCACTGCTACTTATTATCTCCTGTGCGACACCTGTTGAAGAGTTGAATACCTCTGTAGTCATCCCTGAAATCGCGAATACCAGCAGTGGAGAAGATGAAATTTCACTAGCCAAAGAATGGGTAACGGTAGCTCCCGATATATCCGACCGACTACTAGAAACTTTGGCTTCGCAAGTCACTGAGCTAGGAATAGAAATTTCGAAAAAGGAAGAAGGGTCAGGGAATCTGATTCTAAATTTGGATGATACACTCGATGCAGAATCTTATCGACTTGGGGTATCTGAAGAGCATATTGAAATCACCGGGGGCTCTGAAGCAGGGGTGTTTTATGCGTGGCAAACCTTAAGACAGCTACTTTACAATCACTTGTGGAGTGAAGAGACTTGGAGGGCTGTTGATCTTTCTGATACCGCCAAGTATATCTATCGCGGCTATATGCTTGATGTTTCAAGACATTTTTTCAACGTTGAAACTATTAAATCGGTTATTGATCAAATCAGTTTATACAAGATTAATCACCTGCATCTTCACCTTTCTGACGATCAAGGATGGCGGATAGAAATCAAGAGCTGGCCAGAACTCACCACGACCGGAGGTGCAACCGAAGTGGGCGGAAGCGAAGGAGGCTATTTGACTCAAGAAGATTATAAGGAGCTTCAACGTTATGCGCAGGAACGATTCATCACAATCGTTCCAGAAATAGACATTCCTGGACACACCAATGCGGCTCTGGCGAGCTACGCTGAACTGAACTGCGATGGCAAGGCCACTGAGCTTTACACGGGTATTGAAGTTGGTTTTTCGACGCTATGCGCCGAGAAGGAAGTCACTTACACGTTTTTGTCTGACGTATTTACTGAGCTCGCAGAACTGACCGAAGGCCCTTATCTGCATATCGGAGGGGATGAGTCTCATGTCACCTCTGATGAAGATTACGTGAAAATCGTTGACTTTGCCCTTGAAAAGGTAATAGCACTAGGGAAAACTCCTATTGGATGGGATGAAATCGCCAATGCCAATCTCGATGAACGTGGGATATCGCAGTACTGGGCAAGTAGCGAGAACACCAGTCTCGCAGCAAGTAAAAAGGCTTCTGTAATTATTTCTCCAGCTGCCCATGCCTATCTAGACATGCAATACGATTCGCTTACGCCTCTTGGTCTTCACTGGGCAGGATATTTGCCGGTGAAAAAATCATATGACTGGAACCCCGAAACCCTTGTAGAAGAGCTCGATCCCGAACAGATTATTGGTATTGAGGCACCACTATGGTCAGAAACTCTAGAAAATCTACAAGACATCGAATACATGACATTTCCTCGCCTACCCGGGCTAGCAGAAATTGCATGGAGCACCAAAGACCGAAGATCTTGGGAAGCTTATAAGCAAATTCTAGAAAGACACATCGAATGGTTCGAGAAAAAGGGGATAAACACCTATAAGTCTCTCGAATAGTAAGGGCTATTTATCGTAAATCACCAGTTGATCGTTGTTCTGAGAAGCAATGTATCGATACCCGTTATCCGCCTTTTTGATTCGTATGAGATCACGGGCATTACCCGTCACATAAAAGTTTGAGTGCTTATTAATTACCCATTGGTCATCAATCAAATCTAGTTGAAGCCCGTTTAGGGCATCAAGCGGTCCAAAGAAAGGTTCGTTTCCGAAGTCATTTCCAACAACCAAGATAGAAGTCTGGTCTTGGTTTGCTACTTTCTCAAATCCGTAAAGTGGAGCCCACTGCGCTTGATCGGGTAGCTCTTGAGCAACAACACTGGTGTCACCTTTATTTTCGAGGACCACTGAAGAATCATAATTAATTTCATAAAGTTCGAAGGCGTCCAGCTCAGCTGTAATACTTTCCAAAGTGGCTGTGGCAAAGTCATGATACGATTCAAATCGATTTCTAAAATAGGGGCTTTGCCCATAAAGATTCCCCCAAAAACTAACGGGATAAGAATCCCAATCACCTTCTAGGTTCTTATTCGGAGCGAAGAGTATGGGTTCCTCGAAACCATTTCGATCAAAGTCTTTAACTAAAAGATTTAGTGGCTTATCAGTATCGATGTGATAATTGTGATTTTGACCGATGTTTCCTAGAAACAAATCTTGGTCTCCATCGTTATCGTAATCGATCAGGCTTAATGATCTCCACCATCCGAGCTTATTCTCAAACCCTTGAATCGGTTTTGCTACGAACGACTCACCGTTCTGATTATGCATCCACTCAATCGGTCTAAAAGGACCTCCTATAAATAAATCATCAAAACCATCCGAGTCGAAGTCATAAGCCTCAGCGAAGGCTAACCCTAATTTTTGATTGCCATAATCTAACTTACTATCATCGAGTTTTTGCCAGCCATTCTCTTCCTGAACCAATAACATAGAAGGGTCTGGATGCGGATATTCAAAGATTTTCACCTTACCGCTTAGAAAAAGTTCAACGATCCCATCACCATTCATGTCAATGGGAGTAACATCACTCACCTGGGTATCTAAACGATGACTTTTAGAACGTTCAAAGCGATCCCCTTTATTGATCAAGAAGTGTAAAACAGAATAATAGCTATTGGTTTGATACTCATTGTGAGTAGAAACAATAATAAGATCGATGAGACGGTCGTTGTTTAAATCGGCTAAATTCCCCGTTTCAATCAGCAAGTCATCAGAAATCAATTCGTTCAAACCATGCGTTTCAAAAGAACCGTCTGGCTGTTGTAAATTCCACTGAACGTCTTCTATCATTGAACCAAAAACGATCCAGTCGTCTAAGCCGTCTTGATTGAAGTCTGCTTTTCTTAGTCTTGGTCCCTCTTCAGATATCTTAGCGCCTAACAGTCTTTGAACCTGAAAATCTCCTAGTTCAGGTTGTTTGTGGGTGTAGGTAGATGCTACGGCTGTGAATGTAGTTTCACTGCTATTCGGGTTAAGCATAAATTCATTAGGCTCTATTTGTTCAAGCGTATCCGAATAGTTAACTAACAAGCTGCTATTAGGGGTGACCTCATCTATTCTCTGATACTTTCCGTCAGGCCAAAGCACCTCAACAGTGTAGGTCTTCTGTTCCTTTCCTAAACCAAAAAAGAGGCGATCGTCAACGCTAGACATGTATCCTCTTGTATGATAGTTGGTTTGTTGCTGAAACGATCCGTCTTGTGAGCGAAGCACAACCTTAGCCCCAATTCCTGTTGGATTGTTGGATGGTCCTTCGAGATCAACGGTTATCGATTGATTTTTCTTATCGCTCTTATTTTCAAAGACAAACGCCTCATCGTGAATGTTATTTACCACGTAATCTAGGTCGCCGTCGTTGTCTAAGTCTGCAAAGACCGAGCCGTTCGAGAAAGAAGGCAAGCCCAATCCCCAGTCATCGCTTTTATTTTCGAATCGCTGTCCTTCAATGTTTTGATAAGCGTAGTTTTTTTGTTTGATCACCGGTACCTTGGTTAATAAAATCTCAGCGCTCACAAAATTCTCAACCCCTTGTCTAAAGTTGGTAAAGTCTTTGTCGGTCACATCTCTCGGGAACCCATTAGTAATGAAAAGGTCTCGATATCCATCGTTGTCTGCGTCAAAAAAGAGCGGTGACCAGCTCCAATCGGTTTGGTAAACATCGTAGAACATTCCTACCTCAGGAGAAGGTAAGCCGTCAGGAGTTCCTAAATGCAGCATGTTTCTAGAATGCTGAGATTCGTAATCCCAGCGCTGATCGAGCAAGGTCTTTTGGTAATTACTAAGGGTGATCGTTGTCTTTTTGCGATAATTAGTCTCTCCGAGCATATCTAAGAAGATAATATCATCGTAGCCATCGTTATTTACATCAGCAACATCTACGCCCATCGAGAACATACTCTGGTGCTTAAATACTTCGCGGGCTGCGGTTCTAAATGTTCCGTCTTTTTGATTGATATAAACAAGGTCATTGGAGATGTAGTCATTCGCAATAACAATATCTGGCCAAGTATCATGATTGACATCACTTACTACAATACCTAAACCAAAACCTTCAACCAAGATTCCAGCATCCTTGGTAACGTCTGAAAAACTTCCGTCTCCGTTATTCTTAAAAAGTGCATCATTACTAGGAGCGCTTCCGTCCACTACCTTGTTGCGATAATTCATAGGAATTGACTCAGACTGCTCGTTATTGATCACATAGAGATCTAAAAATCCGTCTTTATTATAATCAAAGAACACGGCTCCCATGCTATTACCATGGTGTTCAAGACCAAAGGCCTCGGTCTGATCTGAAAAAGAAATGTTTCCCTCAGTATCGAGACCTTCGTTGATCCATAGGATGTTGCGACGATTATCCGTATTCATAGCCGTGCAGACATACAGATCTAACCAGCCGTCCCCATTTACATCCGCATAAGTAGCACCCGTAGCCCAATGTTCAGACATTCCAATTCCAGAAACCTCAGTTTGATCTTCAAATACTAAACCTCCCTTATTGATGTAAAGAGCATTGCCGACCTGATTTCCAGTAAAAAACAGATCTCTATAGCCATCATTAGTAAAGTCGGCACTAACCACACCACCCCCATTAAAGATGTATTCTTCAGTCAGAATATTGAATGACCCGTCTTCAGTAATGGTATTTGAAAAATGTATACCGCTCTGATCAGAGGCAACCCTCTCAAAAAGATGGTCTGAAAAAGAACAAGAGGAGAAAAATATTAGAGTAACAAGGAGGATAATTCGCATTACTTCTATTGGTTTAGTTATCGGTTAGGACAATATAGCACCATTAATTTCAATATCCGAAAATTATCAAATGTGTAAAATTGATATACTTTTTTTGTTAAAAAATCAACAGAAGACACGAAAAATTATTATACTTAAAATCAAATTAACTAACTCTTAACCATGATGAACAAGATCAAATTACTTTTGATAGCTCTTCTTCTGGGTTCAACTAGCGCGCTATTGGCCCAGACGGTTACGGGAACTGTTAGCAGTGCTGACGGTCCTTTACCAGGAGCTACAGTGTTAATTAAGGGGACCGCAATCGGTACATCTACCGACTTTGACGGTAACTTTAGTATTGAGGCTTCAAGTGAGGATGTTCTGGTAATTTCTTTTATCGGATACACCACCAAAGAAGTATTAGTGGGCAACCAGAGCGAGATCAATGTGATGCTCGACTCTTCAAATGTCCTAGATGAGGTAATCGTAGTAGGTTACGGTACGCAAACTAGAGGAGGGGTTACCGGATCGGTTGCCACTGTTGACATGTCTGAGGCTGTCAAAACTCCGGTAGTTAATGCGGCTGAAACCCTACAAGGACGTGTTACTGGGGTAAACGTTGTAACTAACGCGAACCCAGGTCAAGCTCCGAAAATTACGATCCGCGGTTTCGGTACAAGTAATAGTACCAACCCTCTTTACATTATTGATGGGGTACAAACCGATGATCCTTTAGTACTGAACAACATTAACCCTAACGACATCGAACAGATGAACGTTTTAAAGGATGGAGCTGCAGCTATTTATGGTGCTCGAGCTTCTAATGGGGTTGTTATCATTACTACCAAAGGGGGAGGTTACAACATGTCAAAACCTGCTATCTCTGTTGACCTTTATACAGGATATCAGCAATTATCGAATGCTCCTGAGATGCTAAACGCTCAGCAGCACGCCGACATGATTTGGCAGAGTTATATCAATGACGGTATTACACCTTCACACCCACAATACGGTTCAGGAGCCTCTCCTGTAGTACCATCAAGTATTGTTGGTTACCGTCGTGTAGTTTCTTATGACCCAATCACGTTCTCCGAGCCAGGGGTGTTTACTGCAAATGTAAACCCAGGTGGAACTGATTGGATCGATGCTATTAGCCGTGATGCTCAAGTAACCAATGCTGCATTCTCAATTGCTAATGGTAACGCGACATCTAAGTACTACTTCGGATTAAACTTCTTAGACAGAGAAGGGGTATTAGACTATACCGGCTTCAAAAGAGGT
The DNA here is from genome assembly GCA_018623195.1 of Flavobacteriaceae bacterium. GTDB lineage: Bacteria > Bacteroidota > Bacteroidia > Flavobacteriales > Flavobacteriaceae > UBA3478. Next base: position 13,388 of record JAAZVY010000009.1, read on the forward strand.
AGTATCAAGTTTAACAGCGAAGCAAAATCAGGTAAGTTCACTGTAGGTCAACACATTAATGTTTCTTACACGAATACTATGCCAGGTAATGCTGAGGCTATTGAAGGCGCCATGCGTATTACGCCACTTCTACCTGTAGTGGACAATGATGGAAACTACACTGGGGTAGCTGGACCAGGTTTGAGTAACACTCGTAACCCTGCTGCACAGCTTTATCGTACAAGAAATGACTACTTCAAGCGTTTCAATCTTATTGGAGACATCTATGCTCAAATGGAGCTAGCTGACGGATTAACAGCAAAAACTACTTTTGCTGGAGGGTTCAATACTTTCGATGCTCGTCAGTTCACTTCTTTAGATCCTGAGCACGGTGAACCTATTTCAACAAATACCTTAACCGAGCAGAACCAAACTTCTTATAACTGGAACTGGACGACTACACTGAACCTGAACAAGAACTTTGGATCACATTCATTAAATGCGATCGCTGGTATCGAGTGGGTGAAAGAGTCAGGTAAAGGTCACGGAGTATCTCGTCAAGGATACCTATTCGAAGACCCAACGTTCTATTTATTGAGCAATGGTTCGGGAACACCAAACGTAACTTATGCTTACGATGGATTCAGTTCTCTTTATTCTCTTTTCGGAACCGCGAACTACTCTTATGACAGCAAGTACTATGCTACTTTAACGGTACGTCGTGATGAGTCGTCACGTTTCATGGGAGATAATAAGAGTGATATTTTCCCATCGGCTAGTGTAGGTTGGGATTTAAGCAACGAAGATTTCTTTAACGCTGACGGTCTGATCAACAGAATGAAGATTAAGGCTTCTTGGGGTCAGTTAGGTAACCAAACTTTACCCGCAAACAACCCAACAATTAACATCTCAAGTCTTAGTGAAAGTTTAGCGAACTACTCGTTCAACGATAGCGCTATTTCACAAGGAGCCTACTTACAGCAAGTAGGTAACCCTAACCTTCGTTGGGAGACTTCAGAGACTACGAACTTCGGTGTTGATTTAGGTCTATTAGACTATAAACTATCGATTTCTGCTGAATACTTTAATATCAAGACTAAAGACCTTATCACTAGAGATAACAGTCTAATCAGTACCACAGCTATCGATGCAGGTGCACCATTAGTAAACCTTGGAGATATCGAGAACACTGGTTTTGATTTCTCGTTAGGATATGCTGACGAAACAGCTACAGGTCTTACCTATGACTTAAGCGTAAATCTATCGCACTACAAAAACAACGTAGTACGTTTGATTGGAGATGCGCCAGTTGCAGGTAGAGGAGATCTGCGTAATGGTTCAGTTACTCGTACAGCCGTAGGAGATGAAATGTCTTATTACTTCGGTTTAAAACAAACTGGTCTTGATAGCAATGGTCGTATGACTTTTGAGGATCTAAATGGCGATGGACAAATTACTGCTGACGACCGTCAGAAAATTGGTTCTCCTCACCCAGACTTTACTTATGGTATCAACCTAAACTTAGGATATAAAGGTTTCGACCTTGCAGCATTCTTCAACGGATCTCAAGGAAACGATGCTTACAACTATAATAAAGTATTTACTGACTTCGGTTACTTCTTCTTAGGTAACAGAAGCGCGAGAGTATTAGACGCTTGGACTCCAAGCAACACGGATACTATGATTCCTGCTTTATCTAGTTCGTATCCGCTTAATGAATCATCAGCGAACAGCTATTTCGTAGAAGATGCGTCATTCCTAAGACTGAAAAACCTTCAGATTGGATACACACTTCCTGACAGTGCTATTCAAGCTATTGGTGCAGACAGTGTAAGATTCTATGTACAGGGTACTAACCTGTTCACCCTTACTGATTACACAGGATTTGATCCTGAGGTTGTAGCTTACGACAACTTAAGTTTGGGTATTGACAGTAGAGTTTATCCATTTGCTAAGACCATCACTTTAGGTACAAATATTAAATTCTAAAAAAGATTAAAATGAAAACAAGAATTAGCTTTTTATTTGCGCTTCTACTTGTCATCGCATGTAGTAAAGACTTTACGGAGTCGCCTGCAGTCGGTGCATTAAGTGATGACGCTCTAAAGAATGCAACCGGTGTAGATCTAATGCTTACCGGTGCTTACTCGGCACTAAACGCTGTACGTAACGGAGGTTATGGAAACGGATGGGGTCGTGCTGCAGATGACTGGGTTGCTGACGTATTATCTGATGATGCTCACAAGGGGAGTACCGATGATGACCAAGGTGACCTTAAAGAAATTGAATTGTATAACTGGGATCCAGGAAACGGATACTGGGCTGCTCGTTGGGGAGTTCTATTCGCTGGAGCAAACCGCGCAAATGCGGTAATCGCCCTTATCAACTCTATCGAGGGTGGTGACTTCTCAGCGCAACTTGCTGAAGCGCGTTTCCTTCGCGGACACTTTAACTTCCAGCTTCAAAGAATGTGGGGTAATGTACCTTACATTTCTGAAGAAAACTATGCAATGACAGAGTTCAACCAGCCTAATCCAGGACCAATTTGGGACAAGATCGAGGCAGATTTTACCTATGCTAAGACTAACCTACCCGCTAGTCAAGCTGAGCCAGGCAGACCAAACAAATGGACTGCAACTGCCTATTTAGGGAAAGCCCTAATCTACCAATCGAAGTATGCAGCCGCGCTTTCAGAATTTGAAGCAGTAATTAATAGTGGTGCCTATGCCCTACTACCTAATTACGTAGATAACTTCAAAGCAATGGGTGAAAATGGAACAGAATCAATTTTTGCTATTCAGTTTACCACTGACAGTGGTCAATCATTCAACGCTAACAGCACTGGATCACTTAACTTCCCTAACCCGGGGCCTTTTGGATCTTGTTGTGGATTCTACCAACCAACTCAGGATTTAGCCAACGCTTTCCAAGTAGATGCTAATGGATTGCCTTTACTAGACACATACAACGATCAAGATATCGCGAATGACTATGGAGTTACTTCTGATGAAGCATTTACTCCACACGCTGGCGCTCTAGATCCACGTATTGACTATACGGTTGGTCGTAGAGGTATTGACTACAATGGATACGGTGTACACATCGGTAAAGATTGGATACGAGCTAATTTCAGTGACATCTCTGGTCCTTACTTGCCTAAGAAAAATGTTTACTATGAAGACGAGGCGTCTATTACCCAGGCTACTGGTGGATGGGGACAACAGCTTTCAGGGCTAAACTACCACATCATTCGCTATGCCGATGTGATCTTAATGGCAGCTGAAGCCGCCGTTGAAACAGGTCAATTAGACAAGGCACTAGACTATGTGAATCAGATTCGTTTAAGAGCTAAGAACTCAGACGTGGTTCTTGACGAAGATGGAAATCCAGCTGCTAACTATTCAATAGAGCCTTATGCATCATTTGCATCTGCAGACTATGCTAGAAAGGCTGTTCGATTCGAGCGTCGACTTGAATTAGGGATGGAAGGTCAACGTTTATTCGACCTTCGTCGTTGGGGAACACAAGTTGCCACAATGAACGAATACTTCGATAACGAGGCACGTACGATCACTAATATTGCTGAGAAGAAAAATACGGTTCAAGACAAGCACACGCTTCTACCAATTCCACTTCAAGCAATCGACTTAAGTGCCGGAGCACTAACGCAAAACCCAGGATACTAGTTTGAGTAAAGTTTTAGCATCCTAACCAAGAGGCACTCTTTCATTAGAGTGCCTTTTTTTATTTTTATAATAAAAAGGCTATGAGACCGATTTTATTCTGTTGTGCACTAATACTTACCACATTTTCGTTTGCTCAGAAACGAATTAGTGGTCAAGTACTTCACACTTATACTAAAGAACCTGTCGAAGGAGCGCTAGTAGAGCTTGAAGGAACGTCTGTGGTAAGAATTGTAACCAATTCAGAAGGAGGCTTCACGATTCCTCTTCGCACTCAAGGAAACAGCTTTCAACTTCGAATCGGAGGAATAGGATTCAATCAGACCAGTTATAACTACAATCAAAACGACGCTACAGAAAATCTCGTCTACTATCTAGAACCTAGAGAGATCCGCTTAAAAGAGATTAACGTAGAGGGCTATCGCGAACCTCAGCAACTTATAGAGAGAATGCTTAGCAGACGCAAAGAATACGAGAGCAAAAACTCTATTCAAGCACTAGGCTTTTTTCGAGAACGTATTCAAAAACGAGGGAAGAATTTATCCTTAGCTGAAGCGGTGATAAGTATTGTAAAAAGACCTAACACTAGTGATCTCAATGACCTAGTATTTTTGAATCAGCTTCGAAAAGCAAATAATTATCGCTCTATCGATTCAGTAGCCGTGAAATTGCAGGGCGGCCCCTTTAATATTCTTTACACCGATTTAGCCAAATACCCTGAAATTGTATTTGACGAGAATAACTTGGAGTTTTACAAATTCACTTATTTGGGTACCCTTGATTACAATAAACAAGAGGTGCTTCAAGTAGCCTTCGAACCAAGGAGTAGCTCTAAAAACCCTAACTTCTCTGGAGTATTATTCATTAATAAATCTTCATTTGATTTAGTTCGAGCAGATTTAGACCTAGACGTTACGAACAGGGATAGAGCCTCCAAGATCTTTGTAAAGAAGAAACCTGAGGGGATGGATATTTGGCCGACCCAGATGCATTATCAAATCGATTACGCTCCAAAAGGCGATCACTGGCTACTCCAGTATGGTAAAATTGATTTAGAGTTTCGGGTTAATTGGAAATCTCGTCTGTTTAGAAGAACCTATCAGATAGAAGCTGAAATGGCGATTACCGATTGGCTCGAAGACCGCAGTAAGAATCTAATTAATGACAAAGCAAGACTTAGACCCAATAAAGTGCTCATTGAATCTCTTGAAGGTTTCTATGATCCGCTTTTCTGGGAAAACTATACCATTATTGAGCCCGATTCAGAAATCGAAAAGGTTATTGCCAAAATAGAACGTCAATTAAGACGTTTAAAGTAGCGTTTTTGGGGTTAAAAGAGTCTTTCCTTTTGAGTCGCCGATAGTGTAATTAAATCCCGGGTGAATTGCGAATCCTCCTGTTTCTCCATCTTTTCTAAGGGCTACAAATCCGGCTTGAAAATCCTTGACACGATCGCCACCTTTCTTAGCGATTCGACGAACGGCTTCTTCACAAGCCTCTTGAGGATGCATGCCCTGGCGCATAAGTTCGACGATTAAGAAACTTCCGACACTTTTCAAGATCTCCTCTCCCATTCCCGTAGCTGTAGCTCCACCTACTTCATTATCAATAAATAGTCCTGATCCAATGATCGGTGAATCACCGACACGGCCGCGCATCTTGTAAGCTAGACCGCTGGTGGTACATCCGCCTGAAATATTACCTGAATTATCAATAGCCAACATACCAATGGTGTCGTGATTTTCGATATTAATGATCGGCTTATACTGGGCGGTTTCTAACCACTTTTCCCAGGCCGCCTTTGAAGACTCTGTTAGCAAATTAGTCTTTTCAAAACCCTGCTCAATTGCGAATTGTTGTGCACCTTCACCGGCAAGAATAACATGGGGTGAATTCTCCATTACCTTTCGGGCTACCGAAATAGGGTGTTCAATCTCTTCCAAAAACACTACAGAACCTGCATTGCCTTGCGCATCCATGATACAGGCATCAAGGGTAACTCTTCCTTCTCGGTCTGGGAGCCCTCCTTTACCGACAGAGCTATTTGATATATCCGATTCTTCAACCCTACATCCGGCCTCAATAGCGTCTAAAGCACTAGCCGATTGGTTTAACTGTTCAAGCGCTGCGTCTACCGCATTAGGCACATTCCATGTAGCAATCACCTTAATGCCACTGCCTTGATACTGTCTTGCAGTATTCGTTTTTGATTTAGCAAATAATAGACTTGCCGAGCCCATGGCAGATAAAGAAAAGAAGGTTCTGCGTTTCATATTTATTGATTTAGATCTAAAAGTTACTACATTGAAGCTAATAATAGCTATCTAATGATCGTTGAAATCTGTGTCGATTCTATCGATTCTGGACTTATTGCTGAAAAATCAGGAGCTAATCGAATTGAGCTTTGCTCAGCATTAGCTCTCGGAGGTATTACTCCTTCATGGGGCTTAATCGAAAGGGCCATCCAAAAACTGTCTATTGGCATTCATGTATTGATACGTCCGAGAGGAGGAGATTTTACCTATTCTGAAAGCGAAATCGAACTGATGTTGGCGGATATAGAAATGGCAAAATCTTTGGGGGTAAGCGGAATTGTCTCTGGGGCGTTAACTAGTGATCACACCCTTGACATCGAAAACACCAAGCGATTAATTAACGCTGGAGGGGGCTTACCCTTTACCTTCCACAGAGCCTTCGATTGGATTCCAAATAAAGAGGAAGCCATCGGTCAGTTAGATGGTCTCGGGGTGCAAAGGATTCTCACATCGGGCGGATGCACCAAAGCCATCGATGCACTAGAGACTTTAACCAGCTGGAATAGAAATTACACCACCACTATTTTACCGGGCGGTGGGATAAATTCATCCAATTACCTATCATTTCAAACCGCCGGTTTCAAAGAAATTCACTTGTCTGCAACCAAAATCATCGACATGGGTGAAGTCGAAATTCCTATGAACGCCCCAAAATATCTTGTTGAAAACGGCCATATTTTATGCAACAGCGAAGAAGTTTCGATCATTTGCAAGGGTGACTAACTTACTTATATTCACATGTTTCAATTATTTGACTTAATTTTATAGCATAACTATACTAAAATCACATGAAAACAATCAAAACATTAATGACTCTTGTAGCGATTCTTGCGCTATCATTTGGGGTACAAGCTCAAGATGCGGATAACCGCTACACCTTCAGCGTAGGTTTTACTGGGGTTGACGCGTTCCCAACGAACGCAACAAACGACTATGCTGGAGCCTTATTTCAAGACTTCTTCAAAGCTGCAGATAACTGGAATGTTGCTCCATCGGTAACCTACATTCAGGGGACTTACTACCTAGAAAATGGATTTTCTGTTGCTCTTAGAGGTAGTGCTAGTTCAATTTCTAAGTTAGGAACACAGTCTGTTAAAGAAAGTTACATTGGTGCTGATGCATCAGTTCGTTACAACTTCTTAAGCGACACTAAGTTTGATCCTTATGTATTAGCTGGTGCTGGTAAATACTGGATGGGAGATTTCTCTTCAGGAACTGTTAACCTTGGAGCTGGTTTAAATGTTTGGATTACTGATCACTTAGGCCTTACCTATGACAGTACGTTCAAACACACTCCTGCTTCTTACGGAGTTTCTCACTTCCAACACGCATTTGGTATCGTAATCAGATAATCCAATCAGGAATAAAATTAAAAACCCGCCAATGGCGGGTTTTTTTGTGTCTATTTTTTCTTGGTCATTTGATAGACCTCTTTGTAATATTCAGCGATCGGCGGGTACGGCCCATACTTATGCTGCTCAGAAGAGAAATCATCTACATAAGGCCCATATGGGGTAGACATTGGCTTTCTTTTACGGTCAGGAAAGTCCAAATCTAAATGATCTCTCAAAGGACGGTGGTGGCTATTCATATATCCGGCAACATCATAGGCATCTTCATCACTAAGTATCGCAGACTCATGTGTAATACCAAAAGGCATGTTATACTTGATAAATTGCGCAGCAGTAATCACTCGATGCATTCCGGCTCCATTATTATAAGAGTAATCGCCCCAAAGCGGAGGATATGTATACGAAGCCCCAGAAGTATCTGAACTAGCAAGACCTTGGCCATTCGATTGATGACAAACCGTACATTGCTGATTAAAGATGGCCTCACCTTTAGCTAAATCGACGGCTCTATTAGGCAATTCAATCGGCTTTAAACCTGGAGCGACCGAAGAAGCATCTTCTCCAAAATAATCATCTAACCAAGAAATGTATGCGAGCATCGCTTTCATTTCTTTCCCGTTCTCAGGCAGTGGTATACCGTTCATACTTCGGGTCATACACCCGTTAATACGTTCAGACAAGGTGCCTTCTTTATTCTCTCGACCCCTAAATTGAGGAAATCGATCGGTGACACCTACTAGAGCGATTCCATAAGACTGGGTACCGCCTTGAAGATGACAACTAGAACACCTCAAAACATTACCCGTATATCTCATTGACTCATCATCAACGGTCATGCCAATAAGCTGATCGGTGTTGGTGATTAATTCATATCCGTACTGTATATCCTGAGATTGATATTCAACAGCATTTTCTAAAGTCATTTTTTCGCTCAAAATGACGTCAGGAGATTCTACATATAAGCTATGCCAATCTTCTGTAGGACCTGAGGCCAATACCCCGATAAAAATCACAGCAACCATGAGTAACAATACCGTAGTTGTGATAGCAATTAATCGAGAAATTTGCCCTAGAACTTCTTTAAAATCAGGTTGGTTTATACTCATTCGGCATCTATTTATGGTTGTTACAAGAAAAATACACAATAGTATTTAATTCATTATAGATGATTTGCAACCTAGGTAACTCAACAAAATTTGGGTAACTTAAGTGGTAGAAAACGAGCTATGGAAACACGCTTACAATCGTTTCAAAATCAGCTAGAGCAACAACTTGAGAGAGAATTCAAAACCTATGCGGAGTTGCACCAGTACAGTGTGAATAATCTGGGCGAATTCTGGCAATTTCTTGCTGAATTTTTCGAAATCAAATTTTTTGACCAACCTCAAAGAATCCTAGAAACAGGGGGTCACCTCATTGATACTCGATGGTTCACTGGAGCAACTTTAAGTTACACCTACGAGGTCTTTAAGCACTTTAGACCAGATGGTATTGCGGTTCATTACTCTGACGAAGAAGGTAATTCCCTTTCGGTGAGTTGGCCCTCACTTCTCGCAAAAGTTCTGCACTATAAAAATATATTCGATCAATATGGACTTAAGAAAGGAGATCGAGTAGCGGGTTATGTACTTAACCGGCCCGATACCGTTGCTGCCTTTTTAGCCACCAATGCTTTGGGAGCGATTTGGGCCAGCTGTCCACCAGAATTTGGAGATAAGGCTGTTCAAGATCGATTTGAACTCATCGAACCCAGACTACTGGTTGCTCATACGGGCTATACTTTTCGAGGCAAGTATTTTGATCGTTCAGAGGTTCTTAAAAAATTAGAAGAGAAAATCCCTAGTATTGAACATTCGATTATACTCGACCTCGATTTTAAAGAAAAGTCCTGCGAATTAGATCAACTAACCTTTGAAAAAGTAGGGTTTGACCATCCGATCTGGATTTTATTTTCTTCAGGTACCACAGGCAAACCTAAGGCTATAACCCATCGCACCGGCGGAATGATTCTTGAGCACTGCAAAGCTCTAGGGTTGCATCAAGATGTCCATAGTGGTGACCGTTATTTCTGGTACAGCACTACCGGATGGATGATGTACAATTACAGTCTAGGCTCACTACTTCTAGGTGCAACCTTATGTTTATATCACGGAGATTCATTCTACCCCAACCCTGATCGATTATGGGAATTCGCTCGTGAATTTAAGATCAATCACTTTGGTCACGGGTCAGTGTATTTCAGCCACTTGTTATCAAAATCCTCGAAGCTTAGTAGCGCAGCCCATCAGCCTCAGCTAAAAAGTATCGGCGCTACAGGATCAGTTTTACACAAAGAGGTTGCAGCCGCTTTAAAACAGCGATTCCCAAAGACCCATATCATCTCGCTTAGTGGAGGAACAGATGTCTGTTCTGCTTTTCTGGGAGGCCTACCCGGATCAGAATCAAAGCCTGGAGAATTACAATGCAAACTCTTAGGAGCCGCTGTCGAAATCTTTGATGAAAAAGGCGAGAAGATCATCAACACCCCGGGTGAACTCGTACTAACCGCTCCACTAATTTCTATGCCCCTATATTTTTGGAATGACTCGAAGCATTCTAAATATCTCAGCAGCTATTACGCCGACTACCAGAATGTCTGGAGACATGGAGACTGGGCAGAGGAGACTACTCAAGGTAGTTTCATCATTTATGGCCGATCTGACGCTACCCTCAACAGACACGGAGTACGTATCGGCACCGCAGAAATTGATCAAAGTTTAAAGCAAATAGACGGTGTAGAAGATAGTCTAGTCCTTCACTTCAACCACAAAGGCCAAGACGAACTATTACTTTTCGTTAAGACGGCTAAGGACTTATCTACTCAGGAGATCAATCAGCATCTCAAAACCAAATTATCGCCAAGACATCAGGCTGATCGAATTTGGCAAGTCGATGACCTACCTTATACTCTGAGTGGGAAAAAACTAGAAATTCCTATCCGAAAAATTCTCGAAGGGCAATCCCCTGCAGAAGTCGTCTCGTTAGAGGCTCTTAGAAATCCTGAGGCAATTCAATTTTTTATTGATCTGAATAATACGCTCTATGAAAGCAAACACTGATATTTATTTATTAGCTGCAAAGCGCACACCTATAGCAAGTTTTGGATCTGAACTGGCTTCACTTACAGCAACTGATCTGGCCTCAGAAGCCATCAAAGCAACTCTTCAATCAGCAGGTGTTTCAGGACGAGATGTAGAGGAGACCTTCTTGGGAAATGTTTGCGCTGCAGGTGTTGGTCAGGCCCCAGCCCGACAAGCGGCTCTAAAAGCAGGTATTTCTGAAAAATCACCTGCCACCACTATTAATAAGGTTTGTGCTTCTGGTTTAAAATCAATCATACTTGCAACCCAAGCACTACAATTGAATCAAAGAAAACTGGTGATAGCTGGCGGAACTGAGAGCATGTCAAACATTCCCTACTATGATCGGGCGGCTCGTTGGGGGATTAAATTTGGAGATCAGAAACTCATTGACGGCCTTGCCTATGATGGGCTTACCGATGCTACCGAAGGGGTCGCCATGGGAGTTTTAGCCGAGAGCATTTGCAAAGAAAAAGGGATCAACCGGGAAGCTCAAGACCAGTACAGTATAGACTCGTATAAACGTGCTCAAAGGGCCTGGGAAGAGAAGTCCTTTCGCAATGAAGTTTGCCCCATATCGATTAGCAGCAGAAAAGGAGCGGTTCTTATCGATAAAGACGAGGAGTGCTTCAGAGTAAATTTTGAAAAAATATCACAACTAAAACCAGCTTTTGACCCTAACGGAACGATTACCGCAGCTAATGCTTCAACGATTAATGATGGTGCAGCAGCAATTCTACTGGCAAATAGTGAAGGGCTTAAAACAATTTCATCTAAGCCTATTGCTAAGATTATTGGTTACAGCGAAACCGCCCTTACCCCTGCCGAGTTTACCCTTGCTCCGATTGAGGCTACTAAAGCTTTGTTGGAGACTACAGGCATTCCTTTAGAAGAGGTTGATCTTTTTGAGATTAACGAGGCCTTCGCAATGGTTCCTCTCGCATTTGCTCAAGCCTTAAACGTAGGGTTAGACAAGATTAATGTCAATGGTGGTGCGGTATCATTAGGGCATCCGATCGGTTGTTCAGGGGCTCGCATCGTTGTAACGCTTGTACATGCCTTAAGGGCTCGCAAGATGCGATACGGTATCGCGGCGATTTGTAACGGAGGCGGAGGCGCATCGGCTATACTTGTCGAAGCACTATAGCACCTATCTTTGTGCACATGAAATTAGTTTCAATAGAGGCAGCAGTAGATTTTTTACAGCGAGATAAGGTAGTTGCTATACCTACCGAAACGGTATACGGATTGGCGGCCAATGCTTTTTCTGAAACGGCAGTTTCACGGGTTTTTGAGACCAAAGATAGACCGAGCTACAACCCTTTAATTGTGCATATTGCCAACTATGAGAGATTAACTGATCTGGTTTCATTTTTTCCTGAAAACGCAAAAATATTGGCCGACAAATTCTGGCCTGGTCCACTGACCCTATTACTTGCCAAAAGAGATAGTGTATCAGATCAAATCACCGCAGGTAAACCAACTGTGGCGATTCGAATGCCTAGTCATCCGATTGCTCAAGATTTGTTGAAGAAACTAGACTTTCCTCTGGTTGCGCCAAGTGCGAATCGATTCAAACACATCAGCCCTACTAAGCCTTCTCATGTTTTTGACAGTTTGGGCGCTGAGGTACCCATTATTGACGGTGGTGAATGTAAGCTAGGGTTAGAATCTACCATCGTTGGATTCGATGATCAGGGCAGACCAGTGGTTTATAGACAGGGAACTATTTCATTAGAGTCTTTACAAGAAGTTTTACCCGAGACTTATCTATTGCACCAATCATCAAGTGCTGAAGTATCGATTGTCGCCCCGGGAATGATCAAAAGGCATTATGCGCCGAATACCCCATTGAAAATTGTCGATTCTATCGAGAAGCACCTAGAAGAATTCGGGAGTGAGAATAAAATTGGTGTCATCTATCCGGCCCATACGAAACCACATCAACTTGCCGCGCAGACCATAGCACTTTCAAGAGGAGGAGACCTGAATGAAATAGCCGAAAAGCTCTATGCCGCATTTCATCAATTAGATAAACAGAACCTAGACTATTTGGTCATTGAGCGTTTCGAAAATATCGGATTGGGTAGAACCTTAAACGATAAAATCACCAGAGCCTCTAGCGAAGACTAGGATTTCTTAACTTCATTTTGAAATGAGCCACGACCACAGCCACCATAACTCCTCAAAAAAACTAGGATTAACTATTTTATTAAACCTAGGTATTACCGCATCTCAGGTCATCGGTGGTATTCTATCTGGAAGTATTGCGTTACTTACCGATGCCGCCCACAATTTCAGTGACGTGATTTCATTGGTGGTGAGCTACACCGCCAACCGATTAGCGAAGAAACGAGCAACTTCTGATAAAACATTTGGCTACAAGCGAGCCGAAATTATTGCTGCATTCATCAATTCAATTGCTCTAGTGCTACTCTCGCTTTGGCTTATTATCGAATCGATTCAACGATTATTAGATCCTCAACCCGTTGAAGAAAAAACCGTTATTCTACTATCTCTAATTGCCATAGCAGGAAATGGTCTGAGTGTGTTTTTACTGCACAAGCAAACTGAAAATAACATTAATCTGAAATCCGCATACATTCATCTCTTGTCAGATCTAATGGCCAGTGTGATTGTTTTAGTTGGTGGTATTGCTATTTACTACTTTGATGTGTACTGGATTGATCCTTTATTGGGGATTTTAATTTCTATCTACCTCATTTATATCGGATATGATTTATTGAAAGAATCGATCCAAATTTTAATGCTGTATACTCCCGTTGAAATTAGTCTTGATGAGGTTGTTTCAACTGTCGAGAAATTACACCCCAATACACGTCTGCATCATATCCATATCTGGAAGCTAAATGATACCGAAATTCACCTTGAGGCACATCTTGACCTCAACGAAAATTTAAGTCTCCTAGAATTTCAAGAACTACAATTACAGATCGAAAAACTTCTTTGGCAACAGTTCAAGATCAACCATGTTACCATTCAGCCAGAATATAATCGCGGTGATGAGAAGGATCTGATTGTGCAAGACTAGATCTATCTAGTGCGCTGGTCTATTGAATATCTCCCTGCTCCCATTAAGGCAACACATAGAAATCCGACTAAATAAAGTAGCGCCATTTCTTTCTTTGCTAGTGGATCGGCACCATGGGCAATAAACGCAGCAACGGCCATAGCAAAAGAGGTGATCAATGCCATGATGCGGGTTTTAAAACCAATAATGATAAAAATTGGGGCAACTAGTTCTGCAAAAGTTACTAGGTAAAGAGACAGTGTACTACCTAACCCTAAAGGATCCCCAAAACTCAAATTCCCTTCAAGAATGCGTTCAAACTTTGACCACCCATGAGTCATCATAAGTAATGAAAATACAATACGTAAAAGGGCCAATGAACTGTCTTGAAATCGAGCCATCTATTTGAAAAATTAATTGTTGGTGCTTAAATTTATAGAAAAAGAGAAAATGAAAAGATTTATAGTTGTTTTATTCGCCGGCCTATTCGTTAGCAGCTTACTGATCTCATGTAAAGCAATGAACACCTCAAAGATGGGTGAAGATGCAGAAATTACAACTCCCCCAAATGTAGGTTCAAACAAGCTCTCTAAAAAACGTCAATAAACAGACGTTGAAACACCACAAGAATCTTAACAAATTCACTATCTTTTCATAGCTAAAATCACATTTAGTTATGAAAAAACCTGAGTCGTTAATGATGTCTCTGGGCTATGTTCCTGAATGGAGCGAAGGCTCAGTTAAACCCCCAATATTTCAAACCTCAACCTTCGGATTTAAAACCGCCGAAGAGGGCAAGCGATTTTTCGAAATAGCCTACGGCAAATCATCCCTAGAGCCAGGAGAACAAATGGGTCTAATTTATTCTCGACTCAATAACCCAAACATGCAAATTCTCGAGGAGCGCCTGGCTGTCCTTGAGCACAGTGAAGAAGCAGCAGCGTTTGTAAGCGGGATGAGTGCAATCTCTACGGTTATGCTTGCCTATCTTAAGCCGGGTGATACACTCATTTTTAGCAATGAAGTCTATGGAGGAACGCACCACTTCGTTCATCATTATCTCAAATCTATAGGAGTAAACGTTCTCTCTATCCTAGATTGGAGCGACCCCAAACAAATCGAACAAACGCTTGAGTCTAAAGGACTCATCGAAAAGGTTGCCATGATTTATTGCGAAACACCTGCCAACCCTACTAATACGCTGGTTGATTTAGAAGCTGTAGTTCAATTAAAGAAAATGCTCGAATCACGACTAGAGAAAACGGTGATCATGGCAGTAGACAATACGTATCTCGGGCCTATATGGCAAAAACCTTTGGAGTTCGGAGCCGACCTAGTCTGTTACTCTGCCACTAAATTTTTGAACGGGCACAGTGACGTGATTGCAGGGGCGGTAATGGGAAGTAGAGAAGCTATTGGTCCGGTTAAAGGGCTAAGAACCTTTCTAGGCGGGATGATTGCGCCTTACACCGCATGGTTATTAACCAGAAGCCTAGAAACCCTCCATGTGCGAATGAATTACCAAACTGAGAATGCACAAAAGCTCGCTCAGTTTTTAGAGAACCATTCTAAAGTCAAGAAAGTTTTATTTCCCGGCTTGGAGAGCATGTCTGATAGCCAGAAAGAAATTTATCATAAGCAATGCAAATCGCCCGGTGCAATGATTAGTATTGTCCTGCATGGAGGTGAGGGTGAAGCTTTTCGCTTTCTAAATGCACTTAAACTAATCAAACTTGCGGTGAGTCTAGGTAGTAATGAAAGTCTAGCCCAACATCCACATTCAATGACTCACTCCGATGTGCCTGATGAGGAAAAGGCACAGATGGGTATCGAGCTCTCTTTAGTGCGAATCAGTGTAGGAATCGAGCACGCTGATGACCTCATTGAAGATTTAAAACAAGCCTTAGAAAACGTGTGATCAATAGAATCGTACTTATTGTCTTGTTAGCTAGCCTTGGCGGATGTTCGACCCAAAAATCTCAAGGGGAGTCATTAGTCGAAGAATCTATTCTTGCCCATGGAGGTTTGAGAAACTATACTCATCTCCAAGATTTCAGATATGAAAAAACGAGCTATCCCCTAGACGCCGAAGAAAAAATCAATGATACACTCGTTCAGCTATTCGAGATACCCAGATTGGGCACAACTATTTTAATCACAAAGGATTCACTCCGAATAACACTCGAAAACGAGGTTGTTCAGACCTCAAAACCATTGGTAAGTGACCAACAGACCTACAAGGGTATTATCGAGGGAGCGAATTTTGTTTTTTTTCAGCCTTTTAAATTAAAAGACCAGGGAGCTCAAATTGAATACTTGGGATTGAGAAGTCCAAGCTTTTCAAAAAAACCCCTAGAGCAAATAAGAGTGACCTACCCCAATTCGAATGATACCTGGTATTTCTTCTTTGAACCCGAAACAAAATATGTCTTGGCTAATGCAGTAGATCACAACGGAAAGATAAGCCTCATTCTAAACGACTCGCTACAATGGCATAAAAATCTATTCGTTCATAGCCGACGCAGAAGCTTTTTGAGCAATTCAAATTTTGAGCTAATTCGGCTTCAAGCGAGCTACAAATACAAAATGCTGAGCGTAGAATAACCACAGGTTCGGCAATTATAATACCTTTGATGTCAATAAATTGATTGAATCTTGAGACTTTACTCAAGAAAATAGCATGCTATTTAACCCTAAATACTTCTACAGACTTTCGTTTTGGACGAGTTTGTTCTGTTTTCTTCTTCTGATTTACGATTTCGGATTTCACTCGTCGATAACAGAAAGTTTCGACCTAGATCTTTTCTATTACTACGCTTTACTGGTAGGATTAGTAAGTTCTGTACTTACCTATATCAACGATCGCAAAAGAATCTATCAGCGAATTGCAATTCTTGATGGTCTTTCTGGCCTCTTCTCGGGAGTTCTCTTAGCGCTCCATTTTTTTACTCCAGAGAATTACGAATTCAGACAGGTCTCTGAGCATTTCAGCCTAGAAAAATTTGCCGCTGCCCTTCTTTTTTTCAAAGGGTTTCTAGACTTAAGAGTAAGCTATAAAAGAACTGCTCTGAACCCGGCCCAACTCTTCTTGATTAGTTTTGTTGTGATCATTCTAGGGGGCACCTTATTATTGTCATTGCCCGGAGCTACTCATGAGGGTATTGGTCTACTTGATGCACTTTTTACGGCAACTAGTGCGGTTTGTGTTACGGGGCTAATTGTGGTAGACACGGCTACACACTTCACCTTTTTTGGACAATCAATCCTTCTTTTTTTGATTCAAATTGGAGGTCTCGGAATACTAACTTTCGTCAGCTACTTTAGTTATTTCTTCAAAGGTGAAATCAGCTACGAAAAACAAATTGCCATCAATCAGATTAATAGCTCGGGAGCTATTGGCAAAGAATTGGGCTTACTAAAGAGCATCTTAATCATCACGCTAAGTATTGAAGCCTTTTCGGCTTTACTTATCTTTTACAACACTGATCCGGCTGCTTTTACAAGTGTTTCTGAACGCGTGTTTTTCTCTGTTTTTCACGCAGTCTCTGCCTTCTGTAATGCAGGTTTTTCTACCCTCAGTGATTCGCTGATGCAAGGTGGTTTTCAGTTTAATTATGGGCTACAACTTGCCATTATTTTGACTTTTATTCTAGGGGGGCTTGGATTTCCGATCGTATCTAATATCGTCTCTTATTTAAGTTATAAGACAAAAGGGGTGTTTTCGTTTTTTGACAAGCCGAATTATCGTCCGTGGGTATTAACACTAAACAGTCGAATTGCGCTAATTACCACCATTGTATTAACCGTCGGAGGAACTCTGGTTTTTTTCGGGCTTGAAAAAGACGGCGTACTCTCTACACACTCAGGATTTGGCAAACTAGTCACAGCACTATTTGGTGCCACCACACCGCGTACAGCGGGCTTCAATACCGTAGATGCCAGTCATTTCAGATTTCCAACGTTACTACTCACGATGTTTTTAATGTGGGTAGGAGCCTCACCAAAGTCAACAGGAGGAGGTATTAAAACCAGTACACTAGCCATTGCTATCTTAAACATCCTAAGCTTAGCCAGAGGTCGTGAACGAATCGAATTATATCGTCGAGAAATCGTTGAAGTAACTGTAAAAAGAGCATTTGCAATGATCTCCCTATCTATTATCGTTATTGCCATCGGGGTATTAGGTATATCCGCCTTTGAACCTGATCTTACGATGATTGAAATTGCCTTTGAAAGTGTTTCGGCCTATAGCACCACTGGGCTTAGTATGGGAATCACCTCAAGCCTTAGTCCTATCAGTAAATTCATTATCATTATATTAATGTTCGTTGGCCGCGTAAGTGCACTGACGGTGCTCATTGCGATATTCCGCAATGTGATTAACCAAAACTATCGCTACCCGAAAGAAGAAATTACAATCCACTAGTTATGAAATACATCATCATCGGACTTGGAAATTTTGGAGCTTCACTCGCTGAGAAACTAACCGCTCAGGGGAATGAAGTCTTCGCTGTAGACACAAGTAAAACAAAAGTCGACGCTTATAAAGAGAAGATCACCTATACCGTTCAACTTGATGCTACAGATGAGCTCGCAGTTGCAGGGCTTCCACTCAAAGAAACAGACATAGTAATCATCGCTATTGGAGAAGATCAGGGAGCCAATGTGATGGCGACTGCACTATTTAAAAACATGCAGGTAAAACGATTAGTGAGTCGTGCGATCAATCCGCTCCACGAAAAAGTATTGCAAGCTATTGGGGTAGACGAGATCGTTCACCCTGAAGAAGAAACTGCTGAAAGATGGGCCAAAAAACTATGCCTAGTAAACGTAGTAGACTCTTTTGAACTCAGCGACGACTTCAGTATCATCGAGGCTACCGTGCCTAATGAATACGTAGGTAAAACGCTGAAAGAGGTTGGATTCAGATCGAAATACAACCTACTTGTGCTTACCATCATTAAACAGGTTACGGTTAACCCGCTACTCGGTAGTCCTAAGACCGAAAACCAAGTTCAAGGGGTTGCCTCTGCAGAACACGTGCTTGAGGAAGGAGATATCCTAGTACTTTACGGTTCAAACAAAGACCTTCAGCACTTCCTGAAACAAAAGGTACGCTAAGATTCTCTGTTGATTACATACGCACTGGCCTGACGGGTCGGAAGAATCACTAGATCAGCAATAGTAACCGATTTAGGAGCTTCAACCATGTAAACGATTGCGTCGGCAACATCTTCAGCCCGAAGTGCATCTGCTCCTTGATAAACCGTTTTTGATCGATCAGCGTCTCCCTTAAAACGAACCATGGAGAATTCGGTTTCAACTAGACCTGGGTGAATCGCACTAACTCTTATTAATTCAGGGTTGAGATCTAGACGCAAACCATCAGTGAAGTACTGAACAGCTGCCTTAGAAGCACAATACACACTGCCCTTGGGGTAAGCCTCCTTTCCTGCGATGGAGCCGACATTAACGACATGACCCCAACTACTTTCACGCAGCAATGGAAGAACAGCTTTGGTAACGTACATGAGTCCCTTGACATTTGAGTCAATCATGGCATCCCAGTCATCGAGGTTCGCTTCTTGAACCGTATCTAATCCGTGAGCATTACCTGCATTATTAACCAAGACATTGATCGACTTCCACTGCTTTGGAAGACCTTCGATGGCCTGAAATACAGCTTGTCTATCGCGCACATCAAAAATAAGTCGATGGGTTTCAACCTTTACTGTATCTGAGAGTTGCTGGAGTCGCTCACCTCTTCGGCCGCAAAGAATTAAATCATAGCCCTTTTCTGCAAGGGCTAAGGCCGTAGACCAGCCTATACCACTACTTGCACCGGTTATCAGTGCAATTTTTCTTTCGTTCATAGCTTATTTGAATGTATTATAAAGTGCGGATAGTTCTTTGGCTAGGGCAAAATCTAATTCGGTAAGACCACCTACATCATGCGTCCAGAGTGTGATCGTAATTTCATTGTATCGGTTACACCAATCGGGGTGATGATTCAGACGTTCAACAAAAGGGACCGCTTGGTGCATAAAATCAATAGCTCTTTCAAAATTTTCAAATTCAAATCGAGCAACAATTCGATCCGATCGAAGTCCCCAATGACTTTCTAAACTTTTATGTTGCGTTTGTGCCTCGCTAACCGTCAATCTTTTCATAACTTCAAGGTACTAAAATCAATCGAATGAAAAGAAGACTCTTCAGTCTAGCAGCGATGGTTCTGTTTTATTCAGGAATCGCGCAAATCGACCCAGAAAACATCGAAATCATTAGAGATTCCTTCGGCGTGCCACATATTTATGCGCCTACTGACGCCGAGGTAGCCTATGGTCTTGCCTGGGCACATGCCGAAGATGACTTCGAAACGATTCAATTAGGTTACCTCGCCGGCGACGCAAAGCTTTCAAGACACATCGGTTTAAAAGGAGCAGGCGCTGATTTCCTCGCTCAACTTATTGAAGCAGAACGTACTGCAGCCGAGCAATTTAACACTCTAAGTGATGAATTTGTAGCGGTCATTGAAGGGTATGCAGCTGGCTTGAATGCTTATGCCGAAAAACATCCTGAAGAAGTATTAGAGAAGAGCCTATTCCCTGTCACTCCTGTAAAAATGGTGGCATACTCCCAGTTACAACTCTTCGTATCTAATGCTGCAGATCAGCTAGTGAAGCAAATTGTATCCAATAAAACTCCAGAAATCGCGACCCCTAAAGACGACTCAAATGGTTCAAACCTCATCGCATTATCGAGCATAAAAACAGGACAAGAAGCAAGTTTCTTAACGATCAACACCCACCAACCTTTAGAAGGACCAACCTCGTGGTATGAAGCTCATCTGGTAAGTGAAGAAGGAACCAATATTATCGGAACGTTGTTTCCCGGAGCTCCTTGTATTTTAACCGGTGCTAACGAAAACCTTGGGTGGACACATACCGTAAATTTTCAAGACAAAGCCGATGTGTTCCAACTCGAAATGGTCGATCCTAAACAACTTACCTATCAATTCGACGACGAGGTATTAATGCTCGAAGAAAAACGAGCTAAGGTTTATCTGAAACTTCTCGGATTTAAAATTGGGATTAACAAAAAATATTACACCAGTGTTTACGGGCCTACTCTAAAAAACAGAAGCGGATTTTATTCAGTCAGAACGCCTAGCACCACTACGGTCAAAGCCCTTGAGCAATGGTGGAGGATGAATAAAGCCAACAACTTCAATGAATTCTATTCAACGCTTCAAATGAATGCACTACCCGGGTATAACATTGGATATGCAGACAAGTTTGATACCATATTCTACATCTCAAATGGTAAAATGCCCAAGCGAAATCCGGCCTATGATTGGACCAAAACAGTACCAGGAAATTCTAGTGAAACCCTTTGGGATTCCTACTACAAAACAGAAGAGCTTCCTCAAGTGATTAGTCCAGCTTCTGGATTTGTTTACAACGCTAATCACAGCCCATTCAAGTCTTCGGGTATCAAGGACAGCCCCGACCCTAAAAAATTTGCCAGTGCTATGGGTTATGAACTTTATGACAATAACAGAAGTACCCGACTTTATGAACTGCTCAGTGGAGATGACCAGATCACCTTTGAAGAGTTCAAGACCATCAAGTACGACCATACACTACCTACTCCGCTCAATTACAACTATGTCGATTTTAACGCAGTATTTGAGATGAACCCCTCCGATTATCCAGGGGCTGGAGCGTTATTACGAAAAATCCAAAGTTGGGACCGAGTAGCAGACATGAACTCTGAAGGAGCAGGTGTTTTTGCGATTCTTTACTACCAACTTCAAAAACTTTATGGGGAGCGCAATTCTGATAATAGCTTCAGCAAAGAAGTGATCTACAAGGCGTTGAAAAAAACCTCTCGCTATTTAAAAAAGCATTTCAAGACCCAGTCGGTTACGTTGGGTGAGTTTCAACAGCTGGTTAGAGGCGAGAAGGCGATTCCGATCTGGGGAATGCCTGATGTGGTGACTGCAATGCGTGGGGTTCAGCATAAAAACGGTCGCTATCGAATTACCAATGGAGAATCTTATATCGGTCTCATTCAATTCACTCCTGAAGAAACGATTTATCGTTCTGTGATGTCTTACGGTAATAGTGAACGCCCAGAATCTCTGCATTACGACGACCAGATGAAACTCTATCAGAATTTTCAAACAAAACTCATGCATTTTGATAAGCCTAGCGTCATCAAAGATGCAGTGCGACGTTACTCTCCTAAATAATTCGATAAGTCAGTAAGCTCCAATTGAATCGTTGACCCTTGACGCATTTGAGCAATATGATTTAAACCTTTTTCGTTGGTGAGTAAAACTCTCGGGTATCCGCCCGTAACTTGACAATCGCGATGAAGAACAATCAATTCTCCTGATGGAGTCAACTGCACAATGCCAGGAAAAACGACCGAAGACTTGATCGTAGAATGCCTTTTATGAAGATAAGCCGAAGGGAGTACTCGAATCCCCATTCGATTATGAGAAGCTACTTTTAGAGGCAGATCGCGCAGTTGCTCAGGGGTTTTTAGACAAAAAAACTCTGGTCCTGGGTAAACAACTATCTTCGAACAGAGACTGACATCACTAGTATTACCAACCATCTTGTTAGGGGCAGTATCTGTTGGGAGATATTCAATCACATCCCCTTCTTTTATCCGTGATACACCAAACAAGCTCGGATGCATCGAACGGCTTCCCATTCGAATCGAAGATTTAAAACCGCCCTTCACCGCGAGATAGGTGTAAACCCCTTCCGATGCCTGGCTAAATTCAATTTCATCATCGGGTTGAACACGAATCATACAGTTCGATTCCCCTTTATTACCATTTAAGGTAAACTTCATTGGAGCACCCGAGACACAAACCAATGTGGGCGAATCAAATCGGTAGATCCCTCCTTGAATACTCATTTCTAAAACCGCATCATTTGGATCATTTCCCAAAATAGTATTCGCTCTTTTTGCCGACTGGGCATCCATAAAACCAGACCTCGGAACTGCATATTTAAAGAATCCCGTACGACCTGAATCTTGAATGGTATCTAAAAGACCGGCTCGTTTAACAAACATGACTCAATAGTTTTTCCCGGTCAGAGCTAGTCTCCCAAATAAGCTGTAACGCTTTAAAATGAGACTCGTCAATTTCATAAAAACGCAGTCGATCTCCAGCCTTAACGATCACAGGGGGGTTCTTATTAGGATCAAAGAACTGGTAGGGTGTGGTACCTAGAATATTCCATCCTCCACTCGTTTCAAAAGGATAAATAGCCATCTGTGCGGCCGCAAAAGCGACACTTTGAGCTGG
Organism: Flavobacteriaceae bacterium; assembly: GCA_018623195.1. Classification (GTDB taxonomy): domain Bacteria; phylum Bacteroidota; class Bacteroidia; order Flavobacteriales; family Flavobacteriaceae; genus UBA3478. Next base: position 36,195 of record JAAZVY010000009.1, read on the forward strand.
AACTCTAGCCCTAGGAGAAGATCTACGAGGTAAATCGAGAGACTCGGGCACCCCTGAGGCATAAAAAAAGCCAGGTAGAAATCCATAGCCTACAGCGGTGTATTCTTCTTTTTGATGGATCTCCTTTATTCGGTCAATACTTATTCCCTTTTTCTCTGCAATCAACTGCAAGTCGAGTCCATTGTACCAAATAGGGACGTACCATGTCCTGAAACTCGACTCATAGGTTTCGTCCATCGAATCAAAAAAAGACGCTAACTCGTCTAAAATCAGGTTTAATTCAGCAGAAAAAACGGTGATCACTCCGTTCAAAAAGACCACGTCTTGAATCGATGAAAATTGAGACTCAAGCTGCTCGGCAACATAGGAAAGCTCGGCAGCAGAGGTCTCCTCTAGTTCTATGGAGAGTACCTCCGGGCTTATTCTATGAAAACGAACCTTAACACCCATAAGCCTTTGTGATTTCAGCAATGATTTGTGGGGTCGCCTGATGATCTGAGTGTATACAAAAAGTGTGAGGATCAATAGGAACCTCAGCACCATCCAATAGCTTCAAAGATTTATTGTCTACCATAGCGTGCAGATGATCTAACGCTTGTTTCGGATCAGAAATCACAGCATTCTCTTCGCTCCTAGGAACTAGTCGGTCAATTGCAAGGTAATTGCGATCAATAAAATATTCATGAGCCACTTTAAAGCCAAGTTCTTTGGCTTTAAGAGCAATGATAGAAGACTCTTGCAAATAAAGTGTCTTCTCCTTGTAAGACGCTAGAGCACTTAGAAAAACCTCAGCAAGAGATGCGTTTTTGGCTAGGTCATTATAGAGCGCTCCATGGGGTTTTATGTGAGACCAAGTAGTACCCAAATCCTCAGCCACTCTTGCAAAACATTCGATTTGATCGACGACTGAAGCAGTGAGTTCTTCAGAGCTTAGTTCTAACGAGACTCTACCAAAGTTTTCTTTGTCTGGATATGAGGGGTGTGCCCCAAATTCAATTTCATGGGGAATCGCATGATTTAAAGTTTCAAAGATGGTACGCTCATCTCCATAATGTCCGCCACAGGCAACATTGAGGGCATTGACAAAAGGGTAAAGCTCATATTCTCCTGTCACCCCTTCGCCAGCATCCATATTGATGTGTGGTTTCTTCAAACTCATAAACCAAGCGCTTTACTAAGCCCCATAAGACCTAGAATTAAGGTAAAGAGCACTAAAATGATGCCCAGAATGTTTTGACCCTTTGTGTTCGCTAACTCTCCTAACAAACTCCTATTTCGAGATAAGATGAATAGCGTGATTGCAACAATAGGTAGTAGAATCCCGTTTGCAATCTGAGCAAATTTGATGATTTCAATTGGAGCACTTCCGACCATCGTAACGACCCATCCAATGGCAAATACAAGTATGGCGGCAAGCTTCGAAAACCGTTCAGAGACCGCACCTTCTTTTGATCTAAAAACAGAAGCTGTTACTAAGCCTGCAGCTAGTGGAGCCGTAATTGAAGAGGTAAACCCCGCTGCGAATAAGCCAAAACCGACAATGTACTTACTCCATTCTCCGAGTGAAGGTTTGAGAATAGCGGCTAGATCGATGACCGAACTTATTCCTTCGCTACCTGCAGAAGCCGCAGTTACAAGAATAGCCATAGAGATCAGACCTCCAATAAGGATGCTAAACAAGGCGTCTTTTTTTAGAAGTCGATGACTAGAAATTTCTGAGCGACTCTGCTTTACTAGCGCCGTATGAAGAAAGAGATTGTACGGCACAACGGTGGTACCAACTAATGCAACGATCATAAGGGTATTTGATCCTTTGAAAGCAGGGATGAAAGCAGCCTTTAAAAGGTTTAGAATCCCTGGCCCTAGGTAGATAGCTGTAAATAAAAAGCTTATACCCATCAAAACCACTAAGAGCATGAGCAATCTTTTAATTAGTTCAAATCGACCATTCCACAGCATGGTAAGAACCCCTAGACCGATAAGAATCATCAGTGTGGTCTTTGAAATAGATTGGTCTGAAAGCAGTTGTAATCCCATTAAGGTACCACTCAAGTTACCACCTTGATAAGCTGCGTTTCCGATAAAAATAGAAGAGACTATCAGACCAAGGATCGTAAATCGTAGCGGTGGCTGTTTGATCCCTCTCATGATAATTTGATCAAGATCTTCATTTAGAACCCATCCTAAACGAGCAGCTATTTCTTGAAAATAATAGGTAATTACAATCGAAATGGTCAGCGCCCAAAGTAGTTCAATCCCAAAGTCTACTCCGGCAAGTGTACAGGTGGTAACCGTGCCAGGGCCAATAAAAGCTGCGGCAATGAAGACTCCGAGATGTTTTTGTTTCGACATACCTATCAGAATACTTACTAACTTAGAGAAATTTTAGCTTATGGAAACAAAACAAGAAATTGTCAGTGATTGGTTGCACCGATACACAGGGAAGCCTTCACATGAATTTGGCAAGTATATTCTTCTAACTAATTTTTATAAATACGTTTCAAAATTTGCAGAGATAACAGGAACCACAGTGGAGGGGAAAGACCGAGTAATGGCATCTGCTACTCACGACGGTATAAGTATTATCAACTTTGGTATTGGTAGCCCTAATGCAGCCTTAATAATGGATCTATTAATGGCAGCTGAACCTGAAGCCGTTCTATTTCTAGGTAAGTGTGGCGGACTTAAAAAAAGAAATCAAATCGGAGATTTTGTTCTACCCATCGGGGCGATACGAGGTGATGGTACTTCAGACGATTACTTACCTAAAGAAGTACCCGCTTTACCTTCCTTTGCCCTTCAGAGAGCGATTTCTTCAACGATCAAAGACAGAGCTCAAAACTATTGGACAGGTACCGTGTTCACCACTAACCGAAGAGTGTGGGAGCACGATAAGAAATTCAAAAATCATCTCAAGAAGGTAAGAGCTTATGCCATTGATATGGAAACGGCTACCCTATTTACGGTTGGTTTTCACAATAGAATCCCAACAGGGGCTCTTCTACTAGTCACCGATCAGCCTATGGTTCCTGAAGGAGTGAAATCGATGGCTCAAGATGAAGAAAACAAGCGAATCTTTGATACGAATCACGTTCAAATTGGAATCGATTCATTGAAACAGCTGAAAGATAAAGGCGAAACGATTAGACACTTAAAATTCTAATATTTAGTATCTTCGGGAGGCTGTGAATTAGATATTATGGACTCATTTCTATTATTTTTTGAAGAGATGCCCGTCTGGATGAAGGCGGCTTGGATCTTTTTTGTATTAGGTATTTTCTGGATCGCCGAAGGCTATTACGCGCAAACCAATTTTAATTACAAGAAATGGAAACACGCTCGAGTTAATGGTTCACTACTCGCCATGGTGATGATTATTAATGTCGGTTTTGGTGCACTTACTGCCCTTCTTTATCAGTGGCTTTCTGACACCAACTTCGGACTTCTTAATCTAATCGAATTACCTACATGGGCTGAACTCATTATTGCGTTAGTTATACTCGATTTAATCGCGCAATACTTTGTTCATTATCTCTTGCATAAAGTACCTGTCTTATGGAGGCTTCATTTAGTGCACCATAGCGATAAACACGTCGATGCAACTACAGGTACACGGCACCATCCCCTAGACTTTCTGCTCCGAGAGACCTTTGCATTAATCGCAATCGCAATTACTGGTATGCCGATCGCATTTTATCTATTTTACCGAATCTTAAGTGTTGTATTTACTTACTTCACCCATGCAAACATTGCCCTACCTGTCAAGGTTGATCGTGCCATAAGTTACCTATTCGTAACGCCGAACATGCATAAGTTTCATCACCACAACGAACTTCCATGGACCGATTCTAACTACGGAAACATGCTGTCTATTTGGGATAGACTATTCGGAACATTTGTCTACGACGACGTGAAGAAGGTAGTTTACGGTGTGGATATCGCAGATCACAAGAACGACGAAAGCTTACTTACTCAATTGGGGCTTCCGTTTGATCAATCCGTAAAGTCGAAAAGCTAAAAATCCAGACCTCTCTCGATAGTTATCATAACAAACAAAACTAAACGATAGCTACTTATGAAAAGGCCTGGATAGGTTGTATCTACTGCAATCGCTAACTATACTTTGTTAACGACTGAAACGCTATTTTGTTACAAAGCTTGTTTAGAGGGCCCAAAAATAAGGCAACAAATAGAATACCCAAAACGTTACCAAAAGAATAGAGATCAAATTGAGGCCTATTCCGACCCTAATCATTGAAGACATACTAACATAGCCTGATCCAAAGACCACTGCATTGGGTGGAGTCGCCACAGGCAACATAAATGCACAGGAGGCAGCAAGCGTAGCTGACACCATAAAAATATAAGGGTGAACTCCCATAGCCGCCGCCAAAGGAGCTAAAACGGGTAAAATCATTGCTGTAGTAGCTAAATTCGAAGTCACCTCTGTCAAAAAATTAATCACCGCCACCAAAACTAAGGTCATCACAAGTAGCGGAAGAAAGTCGAGCTGCGTAAGTTGCTCCGCTAACCATTTGGCAAGACCAGTATCTTTAAAACCTTGTGCTATCGCAAGTCCTCCACCAAAGAGAAGCAAAATACCCCAAGGAATTTTTTTGGCGTCATCCCATTGAAGTACGCCATCTTTGGTTCCGCTATTGGGGATCACAAAGAGGGCTATTCCCGCAATTAGCGCAATTAAGGTATCGTCGATTGCCGGAAGAATTGGGCTTAGAAGAAAAGACCGGGTAATCCACGCAAACGCAGTGAGCACAAATACCACAAGCACTCGCTTTTCATTCGAAGAAATCTTTCCTAGTAATTTTCGTTGTCTTTTGATTTCTTCAACTCCACCGGTAAAATTATCTGCCTTGAGCTTCACAGCAAATCGGGTGAGGTAAACCCAACAAATAATTAATAGTAGTGCAGAGAGCGGAAAAGCAAAAAGCATCCAATCTAAAAAGTTGATTTCTACTTCATAGAGCTCTTTAACAATACCTGCTAATACCAGATTCGGCGGTGTTCCTATAAGCGTTGCCATACCTCCTAAGGAAGCGCTGTAGGCGATGGCGAGCATCAACATCTTTCCGAATTCTTCATGCTCGTTTTCAGGAGTGTCTGGATGATCGCGAAACTGCGCGACAATGGCAAGCCCTATGGGTAGCATCATCACTGAAGTAGCCGTATTCGAAATCCACATCGAAAGAAAGGCGGTTGCCACCATGAAGCCTAGAACAATCATTCGCATCCGAGTCCCGATTAGTGAAATAACGGCAAGAGCAATTCGTCGATGAAGGTTTACTTTTTCGATGGCAATGGCTAGAAAAAACCCTCCGAGATATAGAAACACATATTTGTGACCGTAGGATACTGTGGTAGCCGCTAGATCTAAAGCTCCTGATAACGGAAAGAGTATGATAGGCAATAATGCCGAGACCGCAATTGGAACCGCTTCGGTAACCCACCAAGCACCCACCCATAGGGCTACGGCAAGAGCCGAAACTCCTTGTTCAGAAAGCCCGTCTGGTCTCCAGAAGAATTGAACTAAAAAGAAGAGTAAGGGTCCCAGAGCTCTCCCGATTGCTGCAGGTCGGAGCCACTTATTCATGGGTTAAAGAAACTTTAGTAGCAATTGCAGACAAAGAACTCACTCCAATTAATAGCGAAAAAGGCAGGGCTAGATCACTAAAAAATGTCGGTACTAAAAGGTATAATGCCATTAGATAAAGCAACCGAATCCCTTCAAAAAGTAAGGCCCATTTTGAACCGTCCATCAGCGAACTGTACCCCATCACCATCAAAAAAATCAGACCTCCAGTGAGAAGCTGAATTTCTGTTCCCAAGCTCGAAAATTGCGAGAAAAAATAGAGCAGCAATCCTATGGCCAACAAAAACTGGGTGAAGACAATAATCTTTCTACTGCTGGTTTCTTTCGGATGATACTTCTGATACGCATAAACATCTTCAATAATCGAACGCTCGAAGCGGGCTGCGACATCAGCCGGTCTCCACCCGGTAGGCATGAACCAAATTCTCAACTTATCGATCCATGATTTCGCATGCCAGGCATCGAAGGCCAAATTATAGAAATGCTGAAAATTGATCCAAAGTGGGTTGTAGGTAAGCGCAGGTTTGAGCACTCCATATCTCGGAGGAACTTCATCTAATTCTTCTTGAAAAGTTCCAAAAATTCGGTCCCAAACCGAAAAGATTTGTCCGAGATTTTTGTCGATATACTCCTTATTAATGGCATGGTGTACTCGGTGTTGTGAAGGGGTTACCAAAATATACTCTAACCAACCCAACTTTCCGATGTGCTGGGTATGATACCAAAACTGACCAAATAAATGTAAAGGAGCCAGCACAGCGATCACCTGATAAGGCACTCCTAACAGCGCTGCAGGGAGTAAAAGGATAGCCGTATAGCCGATTAGATTCGAGATCGATTGTCTTAAGGCACAAGCTAAATTGAATTCTTCACTTGAGTGGTGAATGACGTGGGAGTTCCAAAAAAGATTGACATGATGGCTGAGGCGATGGTTCCAGTAGCCAGCAAAATCAATAGCGATAAAGGCAATCACCCAAGTAGGCCACCCCGATGGAGTTTGTGTCAGCGCAAGCTGGCTGACTAAATAAGGATAGCTAATCAGCACTAAGGCCAGTCCAAGGCTGTCTTTGAGCACGTTGGTTACCCCACTGCTGAGGCTACTGAGTGTATCAAAAAAACGATACTTCTGATTCTTGATAAAATGCCCATATGCGATCTCAATTAATACTAAGACCACAAAGGCAGGTATCGCATATAATAAGGCGTTAGCATATGCATTCATCGCATTAAAAATACTAAAATTTGTAGCGAAGCCATCTTGTTTTAGAGCCTTACCTTTGCCTTACAAATAATCGGGTTTATGAAATCATTTTGTATCAAAGATGAGACCGCGCCTTTGAAGGCAGTAATTGTGGGTAAAGCGACAAGCAACGGCCCTACCCCATCTATTGATGAAGCTTATGATCCTAAATCGATTGAGCACTTGAAGGCGGGTACTTATCCCGTTGAGGCGGATATGATTCGCGAGATTGAAGGGCTTGCAGAGAAATTAAAGTCATTGGGCGTTGAAGTTTATCGCCCTGAGCTTATTGAGAATTACAATCAGATTTTTTCACGAGATATCGGTTTTGTGGTCGATGACACCTTTGTGTATTCGAACATTCTTCCTGACCGCGAAGACGAACTTGGGGCAGTGAAACCGATTCTCGATTTATTCGATCCTACAAAAATTCTGAACCCCCCAGAAGAGGTTCATGTTGAAGGAGGTGATGTGATGCCTCACAAGGAATTTCTATTTGTAGGTACCTACCTTCAAGAGGATTACCGAAGCTATATTACCGCTAGAACGAATAAGGCAGCCGTGGACTGGCTCGGCGAAACTTTTAACAAGCGAGAGGTAAAAGCTTTTGAGCTTAAAAAATCAAACACAGACCCTTACACCAACGCCTTACATTTAGATTGTTGTTTTCAGCCTGTTGGGGAAAAATATGCCATCATTCATAAAGAAGGCTTTCTTCATGAGCAAGACGCCGAATGGCTCATCAATTATTTCGAAAAGGAGAATGTTTTTGAAATCAGTGCAGAGGAGATGTATGCCATGAATAGCAATATTTTTTCAGTGGCTCCTGATCTAGTAATTTCGGATGTTAGATTTAATCGATTAAACCAATGGCTCAATGATAAAGGTATTCGGGTTGAAGCCATTCCCTACGAAGAAATCGCTAAACAAGAAGGGCTTCTTCGTTGCAGTACCTTACCACTGATACGTCACTACTAATTCTATGCAATACACTTCTAATATCTTAATGATTCGTCCAGCAAGTTTCAGAATGAATGAAGAAACGGCGGTGAACAATTATTTTCAGAGCGAAACGCAGCTAGACCCACGCATGGTGGTTGGAGCTGCTCAAAGAGAATTTGATGAGTTCGTTGCTCTTTTAAGAGCGAATGGTGTGAATGTGATTGTCGTCGAAGACATCAAAGAAAATGATACCCCAGACGCCCTATTTCCGAACAATTGGATATCGATGCACGAAGACGGAAAAGTAGGCCTCTATCCGATGTTTGCTGAGAATAGACGAAGAGAACGTCGTGAAGATATTCTAGATGTGCTTGAAGAAAATGGTTTCGAAATCAGCGAAGTCATCGACTATAGTTCTGCCGAAGAAGAGGAAGTTTTTCTAGAAGGTACCGGTAGTTTAATTCTTGATCGTGAAAATGGTATTGCCTATTGCGCGCTTTCAGATCGAGCAAATGAAGAATTACTCATTGAGTTTTGCGAAGACTTTGAATATACACCTATCATTTTTGGTGCTTATCAAAGCACTGATAATAAGCGCTTGCCTATTTATCATACTAATGTCATGATGTGCGTGGCAGATCGATTTGCAGTTATTTGTCTAGACAGTATTGACGACAAAAAAGAGCGTAAAGCGGTCAAGGAACAATTAAAATCCAATGGTAAAACGATCGTAGCCATTACCGAAAAACAAATGCACGAGTTTGCAGGCAACATGCTACAGGTAAAAGCAAAGAATGGCCCAGCGCTAGTGATGAGTGATCGTGCTTATCGTTCCCTGCAACCTGATCAGATCAAAACCCTTGAAAGTTTCTGCCCTATTATTCACCCAAAGTTAGATATCATCGAAACTTGCGGAGGTGGTAGCGCTCGATGTATGATGGCTGAGGTTTTTCTACCTCAAGGCTGATTTACAAGAATTAGGCGAGTTTGACGACCATCAATATACCTTACTGATTCCCCGTCAAAAAAGGCTTCTTCTTCGAGCATAATTCGCACATCTTTACCCCACTCCTCTATGGTCACCGAGGCATTCAATTCAATCGAATAGGCGGTATTCGCATGTAATGGGTAATCTCCGGTATAAGGCACCCCGCCTTGAGAATCCCACATACCTAGAGTGGTCCCAGCAGCATGTCCGTGATAACCAATAGGATGTGTGTAAATAGAAGGAGTAATACCCTCGCCGATGGCAGAGGCTCGACTCATCGAAAGAACCTCATTACCCGTGCGTTTCAGCTTGAAGTTTCCTGTGAAAATATCCTGTAAGCGATTGCCTGTGGCTAATGCTGAAGTTAAAAATTCTGGGGCCTCTGTTTCACCCGAACGAAGCACATAGGCATGTTGCTGTTGATCAGTGTTTAATCGTAAATAAGTGATTCCGAAATCGCAATGAAGTAGATCGCCAGGCTGAATTACTTGAGTATCTGGTCGCTTCGAAAACGTTCTTAGGTGATCAAACCTTTCTGGGTCAGCTCTTTGGATATCAACTGTCGGATGAAACCAGGTTTGCAAGCCAAGTTCTCTCACCTTATCTCGCATCCACCAAACCACATCCTCGGTAGTTGTAACCCCAGGGGTAATCACCTTTTCTGAAAATGCCTCCTTAATAATATTGTGGCTAATTCTTACAATGTGCGGATAAATCGCCATCTCTTTGTCTGTTCGAGTCTCTAGCCACGAAAGGGCGAGTGGTTCTGCTGAAACGATTCGACTCGCAAAGCGTTTTCCCAAGGCCTTTACTAATGCCGCTTTATCTGTAGCCACAATACCGTCGGTTAATCCGAAATGTTCAGACTGATTAATTCCTATTCTTCTAGGGTTTCGTTCGGCTACAATTTCGCTAAGTCGCTCCCATTGATCCGGTTGTTTTTCTTTATCCCATGCACTCTTAAAAGAAGATCCCACATTGTAACGGGCCACGGCAAGGGTTTCTACCTCTTTTCCATTGTCATAAAAAACCAAGATAGTACGTCGTCTAGCGGCTAACCACTCTGCTGGGAGCATAGTTTTTATGATCGGGTCTTCATTGTATTCCCTTGAAACTACAATCCACATATCGATATCCGCAGTACGCATCATCTCTGGGAGATAATTTTCGATCTTATCTTCGAGTAATTCATTGATTACTCGTGCGCGTTCTTTCATGGGTAAAATGGAGCCATAATCTTGGGCTGAGACTAGACTCACCACTAAAGTCAAAAGAAAAGATGCAATGAATTTCATACCTTACAATTCTATAATTTGACCTTAAGATAGGGCAATTTTTATTCAAGTTTCAATTGAAAACTGGCAAACTCTATAGTATCGGATATGGTCTAAGAA
>JAAZVY010000076.1 GCA_018623195.1 Flavobacteriaceae bacterium
AACCTTTTGGTTAATGGAGCTGCCGGTATTGCTGTAGGTATGGCTACCAATATGCCTCCGCATAATCTTACTGAGGTTGTCCAAGGAACGATTGCCTATGTGAGAAATCGCGATATTTCTATCGAAGGTCTGATGCAGCACATTAAGGCTCCAGACTTCCCAACGGGTGGTACGATTTACGGATATGATGGGGTAAAAGAAGCCTTTGAAACAGGGAGAGGTCGAGTAGTGATTCGCGGTAAGGCTGTGATCGAAGAAGTTCAAGGTAAAGAATCTATTGTTGTTACCGAGATCCCTTATCAAGTGAATAAGGCGGATATGATCAAGAAGACCTGGGATCTTGTTAACGATAAAAAGATTGAAGGCATTTCTGCGATCAGGGATGAGTCAGATCGAAACGGGATGCGCATCGTTTATGTTTTGAAACGTGATGCGATACCGAACATTGTACTTAATATGCTCTATAAGTACACTGCACTTCAATCATCGTTTAGCGTAAACAATATTGCTCTTGTTAAAGGGCGTCCTCAGCTATTAAATCTAAAAGACATGATCCATCATTTCGTGGAACATCGTCATGAGGTGGTTATTCGTCGTTCTCAATTTGAATTAAATAAAGCAGAAGAGCGAGCTCACATCGTTGAGGGGTTAATTATTGCTTCTGATAATATTGATGAGGTTATTGCTATAATCAGAGGTTCAGCGAATGTGGATGAGGCTCGAGAGAAATTGATGGAAACCTTCAAGCTCTCAGAGGTACAGGCTAAGGCGATTGTCGAAATGAGATTGCGCCAGTTAACCGGTCTTGAACAAGATAAACTTCGCGCTGAGTATGAAGAATTGATGGCTACTATTGCCGATTTAAAAGATATTCTTGCTCGCGAGGAGCGAAGAATGGATATCATCGTTGAAGAGCTCGAAGAGATCGGATCGAAATTCGGTGACGAACGTCGTTCACAGATTGATTATTCTGGTGGAAACTTTAGAATTGAAGATATGATTCCTGATGAGCAAGTAGTTATCACCATTTCGCATGCAGGATACATCAAGAGAACTCCATTAGCTGAATACAAGACGCAGAATAGAGGAGGAGTAGGCCAGAAAGCATCTGCTACTCGAAATGAAGATTTTCTTGAAAATATATTTGTTGGAACGAACCACCAATACATGCTCTTCTTTACTCAATTTGGAAAGTGCTATTGGTTAAGAGTTTTTGAAATTCCAGAAGGTTCAAGAGCTTCTAAGGGTAGAGCGATTCAGAACTTGATTCAAATTGAGAATGAAGACCGTATCAAGGCAGTGATTTGTACCCAAGATCTCAAAGACGAGGATTACGTGAATAGCCACTATGTGATCATGGCAACCAAACAAGGAGTGGTTAAAAAGACGGTATTAGAACAATACTCAAGACCTAGACAGAGTGGTATTAACGCAATTACTATTCGTGAAGGAGACGAACTACTTGAGGCTAAACTTACCACAGGTTCAAGCCAAGTAATTCTCGGTCTTAAATCAGGTAAGGCCATTCGTTTTGAAGAGAGTAAAACACGTCCGATGGGTAGAAGTGCTTCAGGAGTGCGTGGGGTGACTTTAGCAGATGAAAAAGATGAAGTAATCGGTATGGTCGCAGTAAATAATTTCGAGGAAAATATTCTGGTGGTATCTGAAAAGGGATACGGTAAGCGTTCTGAACTCGATGACTACCGTATTACCAATCGCGGAGGAAAGGGTGTTAAAACACTGACCATTACCGAAAAAACCGGAAACCTTGTTGCTATTAAATCCGTAACGGATGCAGATGATCTGATGATTATTAATCGCTCAGGGGTGGCTATCCGAATTTCAGTAGAGGATCTACGGGTTATGGGTAGAGCTGCTCAAGGGGTGAAGGTAATTAATCTTCGCGCCGATGATGAGATTGCTGCTGTTGCTAAAGTGGTGAAAGAAGAAGATGTAGTAGATGAAGATGAGGTAAGAGACCTCAATGTTAATGAAACGAACAATTCAACCGACGAATCTATTGGTAATACGAGTGAAGAAAACTAACTTGCGCTCCATTAATTAAGAAAAACATGAGAAAATACTTTTTAGTTGCAGCTTCAATGCTTTCAGTATTAGCTGTTAACGCCCAAAAAGATGAGTTAAAAGCAGCTACGAAAGCATTAAAAAAAGGAGATGCTGCTTCTGCTATTCAAGCGTTAAATCCAATTGCTGAAGTTGCTAAATCTGCTGATGACAAGACTAAAGCTAATTTCTATGCGCTCTATGGTCAAGCGAGCCTTCAATTAGCTCAAACAGGTGAGGGAGATTATGATCCTGCAATTGAAAGTTATGAGGCAATCATTGCAATGAATGCAACGAAATATATCGAAGAGGCGAATCAGGCTTTAAAAACGATTTCTAACGATTTAGTTAATGCTGCAGTAGAAGCTCAGCAAACTTCGGACTATGCGCTTGCTGCGGATAAATTAGATTTAGCTTATCGCTTAAGCCCTAAGGATACTATTTATCTTTACTATGCAGCGGGTTCTGCGGTAAACGCGAAAGACTACAACAAGGCTTTAGATATTTATATTCGACTCAAGGAGATGAACTACGACGGGAGTGAAAAGCGTTTTGCTGCGATTAATATTGAGTCTTCAGAATTGGAATATTTTGATGAGGCTACTCGCGATCTTTACGTAAAAGCAGGTACTCACAAAGATCCTAAGGATGAAGTGACTCCTTCGAAGCGTTCTGAGGTGGTTAAGAATATCGCGCTGATCTATCAGCAAGAAGGTCGTAACGAAGAAGCTTTAGCCGCTTACGAAGATGCTATCGCTCAAAATCCTGATGATGTAGCGCTTATTCTAAACAAAGCCAACCTATATTATACCATGGGTCAACCTGAGAAGTTTAAGTCTTTAATGGAGGAAGCTTCAGCTATGGATCCTACCAACCCTGATCTTCAATATAATATTGGAGTAATTGCCATGGAGCAAAACAACATGGAAGAGGCTCGTGCTGCTTTCTATCGTGCGCTGGAAATAGATCCAACCTATATAAATGCTACCTTAAACCTTTCAACGACTTACATCAATGAAGGAAATTCCCTAGTGGATCAAATGAACGAGCTAGCGATGTCTAGCAAATCTTCGGATCTAGATAAGTATGATGCTCTTAAGAAGCAAAAAGAAGAGTTCTTCATGGAAGGAGCCAAAGTTCTTGAAGCTTCATTAGAGAACCTTCCTGGGAATCAGGAGCTTCTTAACCAGCTAAAGAATATTTACGGAGCACTGGGAGATAACGCGAACTTTAAGCGTATTCTGGGAATGTTACAACAGTAATTCCTCCTCAAAGTAACTTATTGTCGAAAGCCCTCATTACGAGGGCTTTTTTATTGGTTTAAGCTTTTGATTACCCTTAATTTATGAGTGTATTGATTGGTGTGGGGATTGAATATACCCGTATGATCGATTCGATCAATTCTTACACAACCATGAGCATGAATGATGTAGTTGTTTTTGAGTAAAATGCCGACGTGTATTAATTGACCTTCTTCGTCATCGAAAAAAGCAAGGTCTCCCGGAGCGCTCTCCTCTAAAAATGAAAGTGGGACTCCCTCTTTTGCTTGCTGCTCAAGATTTCTAGGTAACCACTTCTGTGCGGTTTTGTACACAATTTGGGTGAACCCATCAGCATCTATTCCAAACGGTGATCTACCTCCCTTCATATAGGGTGCGTAGGTATATCTCAAAGCTGTTTCAACTAAATCAGATGGAATATGTTCTTCTGACTCTTTGTTTTGATGGCCTAGAATAGACATAATATCCATTCTCGATCCAATGAGAATAGGTAACAGTTGCTGATTTTCTAAAAGTGCATAATTCGTCAAATGCTTATTGTATACGGCTTTTGAGAAATCATCGAGCTCTTTGGCTAAATCTGATTCGATAATGGCGTAAAGACTGTTTAAAATGTACCCAGTAGACCCGTCATATTCAAACCTGATTTTAGACCAGAATTTTTTAACTTCAATCAGTGTAAAATGGTCTCCGTATAAAAGCTGATTAACGATTTCGCTTGACTCGCTAGGGGTTTTATAAACATTAATAACACTTAGTCCGCAAATGCCGTGAGTCTGTTTCAATGGATCGGTAAATCGTTAAGAATACGAAAATACTAAAAAACAATATTTTCTATTTTTGGAGAATACTTGACCGTCACTATGTCTGCATCTCATCAGCAAGTTCAAAAGCGAAGAACATTTTTATTTACCGTGTTACTCCATGTTGCTGCGGTCGCTTTTTTACTTTGGATATTTCCGTCCCAAGTAACCTTCAATTATCAGTATGCTAAGGGGAGGCCTTGGAATTATGAAAATCTCTATGCCCCCTTTGACTTTGAGATAAAAAAAACCGACACCCAAATTCAGGAGGAGCGAGATGCTTTATTAAGAGATAAGACCTTTTATTACCGTTTTGACGACGAAATTGTTGCTACTGAACGGTCCTTTTTATCAGAGCGGCTCGAATCGATTTTTCCTAAA
>JAAZVY010000077.1 GCA_018623195.1 Flavobacteriaceae bacterium
CCCTGTAACGTCAAGTTCATGATTGAAGGAGAAGAAGAGGTCGGTAGCGATAGCTTAGGCGAATTTTTAGAAACCTACAAGGAACGACTCAGCAGCGACATCATTCTCATTTCAGATACAGGAATGATTAGCAGAGACATTCCCTCTATTCAAACCGGGCTTCGTGGATTAAGTTATGTCGAAGTAGAGGTAACAGGACCTAACCGTGATCTACATTCGGGGGTTTATGGTGGTGCGGTGGTGAATCCAATCAACACGCTAAGCAAGATGATTGCCTCGCTTCATGACGACGAAGGAAAAATCACGATTCCTGGGTTCTACGACAAGGTGATCGAACTCAGTACTGAAGAGCGCGCAGCGATGGCAGAAGTACCCTTTGATCAAGAAGAGTATAATGAACATCTTGAAATTGACGGGGTAAATGGAGAAAAGGGGTACTCTACTGCAGAAAGAGCCTCGATTCGACCTACTCTTGATGTAAATGGAATCTGGGGCGGATACATTGGTGAAGGTGCGAAAACGGTTCTTCCGTCTAAAGCCTATGCCAAAATATCCATGCGCCTTGTACCCGACCAAGACCATCATGAAATCACTAGACTATTCACTGAGCACTTCGAAACGATTGCTCCTACAGGGGTTAAGGTTAAAGTAACTCCACATCATGGGGGTACTCCTTATGTTACTCCTATCGATAGTATCGGATATTTAGCGGCAGAAAAAGCCTTAGAAACTACGTTTCAAAAAAAGCCGGTTCCACAGCGAGGAGGAGGAAGTATCCCGATCGTAGCCTTATTCGAATCTGTTTTAGGGGTAAAGTCAGTACTTATGGGATTCGGATTAGACAGCGATGCCATCCATTCTCCGAATGAGCATTATGGACTATTCAATTACTATAAGGGAATTGAAACCATCCCCTATTTTTTCAAGTACTATACAGAACTGTCTAAAGAGTCTTAAATAGTATCGGACGACTTGGTGTAGCATCACTAAGAATAGGTGCAACCTGTAGCTGAAGTAAATAATTACCGGTGGGTAAATCGGCAGGAATCTGGGCGAATTCAGTGATCGTTGCCGAGGTTCTTGGAGATTCTAAGCCTTTCCAGAAAGCGCGATGCGACAATAGAGCTCCTTGATCCTTCTCTTTATCGATTGAGGGCACATCAAGCACCAAATGCTCTACTCCTGCTTCAACGAGTCGCTTCGTAGCTGATTCACTGAGATAGGGCCAATTCGTATGATCGTAATTGCCAGGATATTCTTTATTCGGATTCAATCGAATCACTAAAGCCTTCACCCCTTTATAATCGCAGCGATTTAATACTTTTTCAGTTAATATCTGGTCTCCGTCTATGGTCTCTAAACTCGGACAAATAAGTTTACACGGCATAAACAAAGGAAGACTCAATTCCTCAATCAGAAGCTGATTTTCGTCTATATGCCCAAATGTTTCAGTATGCGTGCCATGGGCATGTGGAGCAAAATTAATTTGGTCGAAATTCACTGCAGCACCCGAAGACACGCTGTAAACAGCTCCTCCAACTTCAAAAGGACCTATATTAGGGTTACCGATGTACCAGGCGTTTACTCCACTACCTACTGCTCTTGACAGATCAACACCAAGGGTCTCATCAAATACATATTCGACATCTTCAATCGTTAATCGTATCACGTGCGATTCGTCTTTAGTTCAACCATAAATAATTCACTAGCTATACCGTCAATTAAAAATTTACCCTTTCGAGTAGCTCTAATCACTCCTTCCTCTTCAAACAATAGCGCATCGAGTAAAAATGGAGTGATCATCATCTTGAAATAATTCAGATAAGGTGTACCAAATTCAGCTTCGAGATCCTGATAACTCACCCCCCATTGGGTTCGAAGCGAGGTCATTACGAATTCGTTGTAGCGATCCTTAGTCGTCAATTCTTCGCTTTCAAAATTTAATACTCCCCTTTCGATAGCATTCATGTACTGGTGGTTCTGCGCAACATTCCAATATCTACTCTTACCATCAAATCCATGTGCAGAGGGGCCTATGCCGACATAGGAAACACCCTTCCAGTAAGAACTATTATTAATAGAATAATGACCCGGTATTGCAAAATTTGAAATTTCATAATGTTCAAACCCTTTACTGCTTAAGGTGTCGAGAACGACGAGGAATTGTCTTTCTGCCTGTTCCTCATCGATATCCGGAATAAGTTCCTTTTCAATATAACTAGCAAGGGCAGTCTTGGGTTCAACAGTCAAAGCATAGGCAGAAACGTGAGTTGCCCCGATAGCTACAACCTTGTTTATACCCTTTTGAAGCAGTTCATCAGATTGTCCCGGGATACCATAAATAACATCTACAGAAACTCTATCAAAATGATTGACAGCCAACTCTAGTGACCGTAAAGAATCTTTTGAGCTATGTACTCGATTCATCAGTTTCAAGTCTCGATCCTCAAAAGACTGAAGACCAATACTCAGTCTATTCACACCAGCCTCCTTCCAAGACATTATTTGGTCCTCATTTACATCCTCAGGGTTTACCTCCAAGGTAAATTCAAAATCTGCGGTAAAAGAATAATGCGCTAAAGCCGCATTTTTTAATAATAATAATTGCTGTTTACTCAGTACCGAGGGGGTTCCTCCTCCTAAGTAAAGGGTATTAAAGGTAGCTTCTTGCCAGTCTGTTTTTCTCAAACGCATTTCTTCGGTCATCGCAACAACCATTCGATCGATATAATCGAGTTTTGTCGAGAAGTGAAAATCACAATAGTGACAAGCGCGTCGACAAAAAGGAATGTGGAGATAAAAACTCGCCATTAGCTGGTTCGATCTTTATTCTGGCTAACAAAGCTTGACCAAGAGTGATAGGCCTTGGTCGCCTCAGGCTTACCTGCGTTATAAAAATGACAAACTGCCGCTGCCAAACCATCTGTAGCATCTAAATTTTTTGGAAGTTCCTTTAAGGCAAACATCCCTTGAAGCATCTTCGCTACTTGTTCCTTCGAAGCATTACCGTTACCCGTGATCGCCATCTTAATTTTCTTTGGAAGATACTCGGTAACCGGTATTTGACGGGAAAGACCAGCAGCCATAGCTACGCCTTGAGCTCTACCCAATTTGAGCATGGACTGTACGTTTTTACCAAAGAATGGTGCCTCTAGAGCCATTTCATCGGGATGGTAAGTATCAATAAGCTCGATGGTCCTTTCGTAGATCATACGCAGTTTTAGATAAGGGTCACTTACCTTTTGAAGACGTAACTCGTTCATCTGCAAGAATTTCATTTGAGAACCATTCACCTCAATAAGGCCAAAACCCATAATGGTGGTTCCGGGATCTACTCCCAAGATAATTTTCGAGGCGGACATACTACTAAGGTAACGATTTAGCGATCGAAGTAGCGAACGACCTCAGCGAGCGGTAAGCGCACTGAGTCTTCAGGCTTTTCATCGTAGTAGCCCATATAAAACAATCCGTAACAACGCTCTCCCTCTTCTAATTCAAGAAAATCTCCTAAATGCTTAACAACCCCTGGAGAACTCCAATAACCCCCAATTCCTTTTTCATGACTAGTAAGCCACAAATTCTGAACGGCCATTGCTACTGCTGCAACCTCTTCCCATTCAGGAAGCGATTCTTTCGGATCTCTTTTCATACAAATAGCGATAGCTACTTGAGACTTTGTCGCATTTGATCGCATCTTGTCGTGAGTGATTTGACTGAACTTCTGAGCAGTTTTGGTATACGCTTCACCAATAGCGTCTGCGAGTCGATTACGAGCTTCTGATCGAACAACTACAAATCGCCAAGGCTGAGTTTTCTTATGGGTTGGCGCCCATCGAGCCGCTTCAAGCATCTCTTCGATAAGCTCGTCAGCGATTGGGCGATCGTTATAAGATCCGGGGTATACACTTCTTCGAGTTCGTATTAATTCACTTAATTCCATGAGCGATATTTTTTAAAGTCCTAAAAGTACTAATGGGCTAGAAACAAAAAAAGCCTCCCCTAAGGAAAGCCTTTCAAAGGTCAGTATCACTGTGGATACCACACTTGATGCAGTTTTACCTGCACAACACAACACTGCAAATATAGGGGCAATTTTTTTATCCGATTGTTGAAAACTTCATTAAAGGAATATTTCCTAATAATTGGAATAATTCCATAATTTTGAATAGTGAATCGAAGTATTTTACATCTAGACCTAGACAGTTTTTTCGTCTCTGTAGAGCGGCTCATTAACAGCGAGCTTAAGAAAAGACCTCTTCTAGTCGGCGGCATCAGTGATCGCGGAGTAGTAGCTGCTTGCAGCTATGAAACACGGGCTTTTGGCGTGCACTCAGGAATGCCTATGAAATTAGCTCGCAGACTCTGTCCAGAAGCTATTGTATTAAGAGGTAATTCAGGCACCTACACC
>JAAZVY010000038.1 GCA_018623195.1 Flavobacteriaceae bacterium
AACTGCATGTCGTCTAGCCAAGTACGTAGGGCTTTCGAATTTTCCATGATTGTGATTTAAGGGGTTAAAGGTAATGGGTTTAATATTTTTTCTATAGTATTTATTCGTTTCATTTCAGAGGTTAGTGCTTCAAGGTCTTCATTATCAATAAGTGTTTTGAATTTTTGAAGATTCGAAATGTAAGCCTCTAATGTATGACTGAGGTGTTCCTTATTCTGTAAGAAGATCGGACCCCACATCTCTGGTGAACTTTTTGCCAAGCGAACCGTTGACGCAAACCCACTTCCGGCTAAATCAAAAATGTTTCGATCATCTGCTTCCTTGTCCATCACGGTCTTTCCTAACATAAATGAACTAACATGAGAGAGATGAGATACATAGGCCAAGTGCTTATCATGAGATTCTGGATCCATGTAGCGTAAACGCATCCCTATCTTTTGAAAGGCGGTTAATATATTTTCTTGAAGTCGTATCGCTGTCTTCTCTATCTCGCAGAGAATCATCAGCTTACCATCAAACAAATCAGCCTTTGCAGCAGTAGGTCCTGAAAACTCGGTTCCTGCAATAGGATGAGCAGCTAGAAAATGTGATCGATTCGGATGATCACTAATTGATTGACAAAGGGCTGACTTAGTAGAACCCGCATCCATGATCAAGGTATGTTCACCAACCTTATCGAGTAAAGAACCTATAACCTCTGAGGCTGCTCCAACAGGAATACTGACAAAAACTAAATCTGATTGCGCAGCCGTATCTAAATCAACAGCTTTATCAATTAAACCTAGACCAAGTGCCTCCTCTAAGTGAGCTTGATTATTATCGACTCCCAAAATAGTGACACCGGAGAAGTGCTTTTTTAGAGCAAGCGCCCATGACCCTCCAATTAATCCAACTCCTATTATTGCTACTGACTTCATGACGCTTTACTGATTCGCTTAATTACTTCTTCAATTTGATCGATCTCAATACAGAGAGAGAACCGAACATATCCTCTGCCTTCAGAGCCAAAAATGGTTCCGGGTGCAATAAAAAAATGATAGTCACTGAGATACTTCTCTACCAGTTCCTCTGCGTTGGTGTTTTCTGGGATCCGACACCACACAAACATTCCTACCTGATTCGGGTCAGGCACCAATCCCAATAACTGGCACAATTTTTCCATTTTTGCTCTTCGCTGATCGTACACCTTATTCAACTGATCAAACCACTTTTTAGGCTGAGCAAGTGCAGCAACGGCAGCACGTTGAATACCCATAAACATTCCCGAGTCCATATTTGATTTGACCTTCAATACCGACTGAATAAGACCAGCATCTCCTTGAATTGAGCCTACTCTCCATCCGGCCATATTAACCACCTTTGAGAGTGAATTCAGTTCAAGTAATGGGCCGTATTTTCCCTTTTGTGACAAGAGTGAGCTCGGATGATCATTACCGATGAAACTATAAGGATTATCGTTGATTAAAAGCAAATCAAATTGCTGAGCTTTTTGAGCTAGGACAGCCCACTTATCCTCAGTAATCGATTTACCAGTTGGCATGTGCGGATAATTCACCCACATCATCACAGCCTCATTAAGATCTTTTTCATCGATATGATCAAAATCGGGCAAACCTTCGGGAGTTAGGCGATAATATACCGCCTTACCTCCAACCAATTCCGTAACTGAAGAATAGGTTGGATAACCAGGGTTAGGTATCAGCACTTTATCTCCTGGATTAACAAAGGCCATACTGATATGCATAATCCCCTCCTTAGAGCCCATTAGCGGTAGAATTTCTTTACCTGCATTAAGACTTACTCCATAATGGGTCTTATAAAAATCTGCAAAACCTACTCTGAGTTCTTCTCTACCCACATAACTCTGATAGCCATGAACACCAGGTTCAGAAAGGGCACTAATTAAAGCATCTGTCACCTCGGTGGGAGGATCGAGATCTGGACTTCCAATACCCATGTTGATAATTGGCTTTCCTTCGGTAATCAGGCTTTTCACCTCTTTTAGTTTTTTAGAGAAATAGTACTCTGAAACACTATTTAATCGATTGGCTTCTCTCATTACTGAACGCTCTTTAAAAGTTGATTTTCATAGGTTCCTAATACTTTGAATTCCTCTGCCATAATCGCTAAAGCTGCTGCTGCTTTCTCGAAATCGGTAATTTTTTCGAAAGTCACGTCGACAAAAAAGGCATACTTCCAAGGCGTTTCTACAATGGGTAGCGATTGAATTTTAGTCAAATTCATGTCACAGTCACTCAATACATTCAGTATCGTTGCAAGACTCCCTCTCTTGTGACCTGTTACAAAACGAACAGATGCCTTATTTACGGTCTCTGAGCCTGTACCACTATTTGCTCTATTTAGAACTACAAATCGCGTAGCATTATTGGTTAAGGTTTGAATGTCTGAACTAAGAACCTTAAGACCATAGAGTTCAGCAGCTACCTTTGGTGCGATAGCAGCTACACCTTTCAAATGAGACGATTGAATTCTCGCGGCCACCGATGCCGTATCATCGTCTTCAACTAAGCGAATAGGTTTGTGATTTTGAAAAAACTCTGCACATTGAAGAAGCGCCATCGGATGCGACCTCACCTCTTGAATATCTTCTAAGCTACTCTCTGGCAAAGCCATCAAATTATGAGAAATGCTTAAATAAAATTCTGCTGAAATTTGAAAGTCATTTTGATAGATCAGCGCGTAATTCGGTAATAGTGCTCCAGCGATAGAATTCTCAATAGCCATAATTGCATGATCAACCGCTCCACTCGCCAATTGTTCTGCTAACATGGGAAAAGAATGGCAGTGAATTAAGCTCACTCCCTCTGGATATAACGCTTGCGCTACGATGTAATGGTTCGATCCGTCGACCCCTTGTATGGCTACTTTTTTCATAAAACGAAAAAAGTCCCGAAAAACGGGACTTTATTATATAATTACGTTAAATAACGACAAGCCCCTACCTCTCCAACCGATAATAGTTAAAGTAAGCAAAGTCGTTATAAAAGCGTGTCTTGTTCATAATAACGGCGCTAATTACAGAAAAGGTTTCATAAAAAACAAGCCTTGTCTGAAAATAATTCAAAAGAAGGGTTAAATGATTCAATTTTTAACTAACCCAAAAATGCTTTTTTCAAAGAATCTACATAATCAAGCTTCTCCCAAGTAAACAACTCAACCTCACGCGCAACCTTACCGTTGTAGGGTGATTCAAAAATCTTAACCACCTTCTTCGGTGTTCTTCCCATGTGCCCATAAGATGCTGTTTCACTGTAAATTGGGTTACGAAGCTTTAATCGTGTTTCGATTCCATAAGGGGTAAGGTCAAAGAGTTCAGCAACTTTTTGTGCGATTTCAGCATCAGTGAATGATGTAGCGTTGCTTTTATAAGTATCAATAAAAACAGAGGTAGGCTCGGCTACACCTATGGCATAGCTAAGCTGAACAAGCACCTCAGAAGCGATACCTGCAGCCACTAGATTCTTCGCAATATGGCGTGCTGCATAGGCAGCAGATCGATCTACTTTTGAGGGGTCTTTTCCTGAGAAAGCTCCTCCTCCGTGTGCACCTTTTCCACCATAAGTATCTACAATAATCTTACGGCCCGTTAACCCTGTATCACCGTGAGGACCTCCAATCACAAATTTACCGGTTGGATTCACATGATAGCTGATCTCATCAGTAAACAAAGATTGAACCGAATCACTCATTCGCTTTTTAACCTCGGGTATTACGTATTTAATAATATCCTTACGAATCTGATCAAGCATGTTTTGTTCATCATCAAAAGGGTCGTGCTGGGTAGAAACCACAATAGTGTCAATTCGCTCCGGCTGATTGTTGTCATCATACTGCAAAGTAACTTGAGCTTTTGCATCGGGACGTAAATAGTTCATCGGCTTCGAAGAATCATCATTGGCCGCTCGGCGATACTCTGCCAGAACTTTTAAAATCTCGTGAGAAATAACCAAGGCAAGGGGCATGTACTCTTCGGTTTCTGAGGTTGCATACCCGAACATCATTCCCTGATCTCCAGCACCTTGAGATTCTGGGGCACTACGATCAACACCGCGATTGATATCTTGACTCTGTTCGTGGATCAAGGAGATTACCCCGCAAGAATCACCGCTGAACATGTATTCTCCTTTGGTGTATCCGATAGAATTAACGACTCCGCGAGCGATTGATTGCACATCTAGATAGGTTGTGCTTTTAACCTCTCCTGCCAAGACTACCTGACCTGTAGTTACAAGTGTTTCACACGCCACTTTACTTTGTGGATCAAACGCTAAAAAATGATCTAGTAGCGCATCACTAATTTGATCGGCAATCTTATCAGGATGCCCTTCACTAACCGACTCTGATGTAAATAAATATGACATAATCCGTGTCTCTTTAATTCAGGAGATTACAACACTCTAAAAGAGACCAAAGCACTACGGGCTATTACGACGCGAATACTGCTTTAGCATTTTTTACGAGGTTGCAATCAGTTCAAATCTTTCCTCAAATAGGCTACAAAAGTACACTTATTTTATAACACTAAACAGGAAAGATATTCTTATCTTGAGGCTCATTTTCAAAAACCAAGAAAACAGGATGCACATTGCTATCGCCGGTAATATTGGAGCCGGAAAAACCACACTTACGAATCTACTTGCCAAGCATTTCAAATGGGAGCCCCAGTTTGAGGAGGTCATCACCAACCCTTATCTGGATGACTTTTACACCCAAATGGAGCGCTGGAGTTTTAATCTACAGATTTACTTTTTAAACACTCGATTTAGACAAATTCTATCTATTCGAGAAAGCGGAAAAAGTGTCATTCAAGATCGTACCATTTATGAAGATGCTTTCATATTTGCTCCAAACTTACATGATATGGGTCTGATGACTGGGCGTGATTTTGAGAATTACCAAAGTCTATTTGAGCTTATGGAATCCTTAGTCGCTCCTCCTGATTTAATGATTTACCTAAGAAGTTCTATCCCAAATCTAGTAAAGCAGATTCACAAGCGTGGTCGTTCCTATGAAAACGGAATATCCATTGACTATCTAAATCGTCTTAACGAGAGATACGAAGATTGGATAAAAGGATACGACAAAGGCAAACTCCTCATTTTCGATGTAGACAACCTAGATTTTGTAGATAATCCCGAAGATCTTGGAAGTATTGTAAATAGAATCGACGCAGAATTAAACGGATTGTTTTAAGGCAGCGTTATACTGCTAGATAACAAATAAAAAAGCCTGCTATTTCTAGCAGGCTTTTTTATAAGCTATATTGAAACCCTTATTCTTGGGACTCCTTTTTAATAGTAACCTCTGGATGGTTAGCTCTTACTTCTTCCATAACCTCATCTAGGTCAGCACCTGCATAAGCTACTTCAGTAGTAGTAGTTTCTCCATTAGTAGTTTCAGTGGTAACAACAGAAACCTCAACGCCTCCTTCTTCAGAGGTAGCCTGAACATTCACAGAAATCTCTTTACGAACTTCTTGTGTAGTTGCAGCTTCAGCATAAGCAGCCTCTGATGGGCTAACTAAACTAGGTGCAATAACAAGTGCTACAACAGACATTAATTTTAAAAGAATGTTTAGTGATGGGCCTGAAGTATCCTTGAATGGATCTCCAACGGTATCACCAACTACTGCAGCTTTGTGAGCATCGCTACCTTTACGACCTTCACTTTCGATCGTTTTCTTAGCGTTATCCCATGCACCACCAGCATTCGACTGGAAGATAGCCATAAGTACACCGGAAGCAGTAACTCCAGCAAGAAGACCTCCAAGCATTTCAGCACCACCTAAGAATCCAACAAGAACTGGAACAATGATCGCTAAAAGACCTGGCATTACCATTTCTCTAATTGAAGCTTGAGTAGAAATAGCCACACACTTATCGTATTCAGCCACTCCATCGGCAGCATCAAAAATTGCACGATCTTCAGCAGAAGCCTTAGAGAGGTCTGAATCGTATTTACGCATTACCTCTAGCGCTGCTTTTAGAGCAGGAATATCTTTAAATTGACGACGAACCTCTTCAATCATCGCCATAGCCGCACGACCTACTGCGTTCATTGAAAGTGCTGAGAATACAAACGGAAGCATCGCTCCAACTAGGAGACCCGCCATAATCGTAGGCTCAGAAACGTCAATCGCCTTAACCTTAGCTGTTTGCATGAAGGCAGCGAATAATGCTAAAGCTGTAAGTGCAGCAGAAGCGATCGCAAATCCTTTACCAATAGCAGCAGTTGTATTACCTACCGCATCAAGGGTATCTGTACGCTCGCGAACTTCAGAAGGAAGCTCAGCCATCTCGGCAATACCACCTGCATTATCTGAAATAGGACCATAAGCGTCAACCGCTAATTGAATACCTGTATTTGCAAGCATACCTACCGCAGCAATTGCAATACCGTAAAGGCCCGCAAAGTGGTGTGAAACCAAAATCGCAGCAGAAATTAAAATGATTGGTATTGCTGTTGACATCATACCAACGCCTAAACCAGCAATAATGTTTGTCGCTGAACCTGTTTCAGATTGACGAACAATAGAATTTACCGGTTTTGTGCCTGTTCCTGTGTAATACTCGGTAACCTTACCTACTAGAAGGCCCGCAACTAGACCGGCGATTGTCGCCCAAAACACACCCATCGATGTGTAAGTCGTTGATTCAAATACCCAAGACTCAGGTAACATTTTATTGATTAAGAAATAAGAAACTACTAGCATCAAACCTGCTGAACCAAACTCACCAAGATTAAGCGCAGTTTGAGGGTTTCCTCCTTCTTTCACTCTAACAAAGAACGTTCCAATGATAGACATGATAATACCTGCAGCAGCCAGTGCTAATGGAAGATACACCGCACCAAGTCCATTGAAAGAATCTGCAAAAGCAGCACCTAGAACCATTGTACCAATGATTGAACCTACATAAGACTCAAAAAGGTCAGCTCCCATACCGGCAACATCTCCTACGTTATCACCAACGTTATCTGCGATCGTAGCAGGGTTAAGAGGATGATCTTCAGGAATACCTGCCTCAACTTTACCCACAAGGTCAGCTCCAACGTCAGCGGCTTTTGTGTAAATACCACCACCCACACGAGCGAATAATGCGATAGAAGAGGCTCCTAAAGAGAAACCTGAAAGTACGTTAAGCACCTCATCGATTCCCCATCCTTGCGCACTGTAAACTGTAAAAAGAATTCCTAAACCAGCAACACCTAAACCAACAACACCAAGTCCCATTACAGAACCTCCGGCAAATGCAACTTCAAGCGCTTTAGGAAGTGATGTACGAGCAGCGTTCGTTGTTCTAACATTAGCTTTAGTCGCAACACGCATTCCAATGAATCCAGCTAATGCAGAACAAATTGCACCAACAATGAATGAAACTGCAACTAGACCGTTTGAACCTGCTTCATTCTGACCTTTGAAAAAGAGAAGAACCGCAACAGCAGCAACAAAAACAGATAAAATTTTGTACTCAGCTTTTAGGAATGACATTGCACCATCGGCAATATTTTTGGCAATTCGTGCCATTTTCTCATCTCCTACTTCTTGTTTAGAAACCCAGGCGTTTTTAACAAACACATAGATTAGGCCCACGATTCCGAAAGCCCATAAATAAGGTATTAATGCCTCCATATTAATTATGATTAATTAAGTAGTATTGGTTAATGCGGGCAAAAGTAGTAAAAACTCACTACATGATTCGAACGAAATGTTAACGAATCAACAATTCTAGACATTAAAAAACCCGCTACTTAGTCCTGCAAGACAAGAAGCGGGTTTAATTTATTTGAAAGTTCGATTACTTTCGGTAAAGAACCTTTTTTACAGCCTTAACAACATCGTCTTCATTCGGCAACCATTCTTTTAGTAGAACAGGGGAATATGGCGCTGGCGTATCAGCAGTGTTTAGTTTCACAACAGGCGCATCGAGATAATCAAAAGCTTGATCTTGAACCTGATAGATAATTTCAGTGGCAATATTTCCAAAAGGCCAAGCTTCTTCAAGGATCACTAGGCGATTGGTCTTTTTAACCGAGTTGATAATCGTCGCATGATCCATCGGACGAATGGTTCTAAGATCGATGATTTCAACCGAAATTCCTTCTTCAGCAAGGCGGTCTGCAGCTTTGTAGGCCTCTTTGATAATTTTACCAAAAGAAACCACAGTCACGTCAGTCCCTTCTCTCTTCACATCAGCTACACCTAGTGGAATCAAGTACTCTCCTTCTGGCACCTCACCTTTATCACCGTACATCTGCTCAGACTCCATGAAAATCACAGGGTCTTCATCACGGATGGCAGACTTAAGCAAACCTTTTGCATCGGCAGGATTTGAAGGCACCACTACCTTAAGGCCTGGACAATTGGCATACCAACTCTCAAAAGCCTGAGAGTGAGTCGCAGCTAACTGACCAGCAGAAGCAGTAGGTCCTCTAAAAACGATAGGAATATTGAACTGCCCACCAGACATCTGACGCATCTTAGCAGCATTGTTGATGATCTGATCAATACCTACAAGTGAAAAGTTAAAAGTCATAAACTCAATGATCGGACGGTTACCGTTCATCGCAGAACCTACTCCGATACCCGCAAATCCCATTTCAGAAATTGGCGTATCAATCACTCGTTTAGGACCAAATTCATCTAACATTCCTTTAGAGGCTTTATAGGCACCATTGTACTCGGCTACCTCTTCACCCATCAAATAGATACTCTCATCACGACGCATCTCTTCTGACATCGCTTCGGCAATCGCCTCTCTAAATTGAATCGTTTTCATAGACTACGTTTGTTCTTGAGGCGCAAATTTAAAACTTTTCACGTTTAATAAAGCTTAGAAATGTGTAATAAATTTATTATGCATGCATAGTATTTTTTAAGTTTTAAGTATCTTTGAAGAAAGTCGTGTTTTTATGAAAATTCTCGTTTGCATTAGTGCCGTACCCGATACTACCTCGAAAATTAACTTTACCGCAGATCATAAGTCATTAGATACTAGCGGGGTTCAATTTGTAATTAACCCTAATGACGAGTTTGGACTGACTCGCGCTGTGTGGTTTAAAGAACAACAAGGTGCAAAAGTACATATCGCTACCGTAGGCGATTCGAGCGTCGAGCCGATCATGAGGAAAGCCTTAGCTATCGGTGCAGATAAAGCATTTCGAGTAGACACCCCTCCGACTGATGGTTTTTTAGTGGCTCAGGCCCTAAGCGAACAGGTTAAAAAAGAAAATTACGATCTAGTCATTTGCGGAAGAGAGTCTATCGACTACAACGGCAACATGGTGCCCGGATTAATTGCCAGCCATTGTGATTACTCATTTATCAATACTTGTACAGGACTAACTATTGACGGGGATAAAGCTACTGCCACTAGAGAAATCGATGGCGGATCTGAAACCTTAGAAACGAGTCTACCACTAATTATCGGTGCTCAGAAAGGTCTCGTGGAAGAAAGTGACCTGAAAATACCTAACATGAGAGGAATTATGTCTGCTAGAACCAAGCCTCTTGAGGTAATTACACCATCTAATCTCGAAGCCTTAACCGAAGATTTATCCTTCGAAAAACCCGCTTCGAAAGGCGAAGTCACTCTCATAGAAGAAGCGAATATTGATCAGTTAATTGAATTACTCCACAAAGAAGCAAAAGTTTTATAAGTCATGTCAGTACTTGTCTATTTAGAATCAGAAAATAAAGCCTACAAAAAATCAGCGTATGAGCTAGCATCCTATGCTGTTGCATTAGCTGGTCAACTTAATACAGAGGCTATTGGATTAGTGATTAATAATGATACCCCAGAAAGTATTGGAGGACTCAATCAAATCATAAGTATCTCAAACGAATCTCTGAATACGTTTACAGCAGAAAGATATGCTTCACTCCTATCCGCAGCATTTGAGAAAAGTGGATCTCAGTATTTAGTGATCAGCTCAAGTGCAGATTCAAAATATATCGGAGGTATGATCGCGGCTCAAAGCGGCTCTAGCTTTATACCTAATGTGATTGCGCTTCCAGAGAATATTGAAGGTAAGACCGCCTTTAAGCGAACCGTGTTTACAAACAAAGGCTTTGCCTACACCTCTTCTAAGTCAGATCGATGCATTATCGGGTTGAGTAAGAATAGCTTTGGCGTTCATCATAGCGACGCCGCACCAAAGGTAGAAGCCATGACTTTAGAACTTACTGATGATCGGGTAACCGTAACCAATCAGGCGACAGTGAACGGAAAAGCAACCATCGCCGATGCTGACATCGTCGTTTCTGCCGGACGCGGATTAAAAGGGCCTGAAAATTGGCACCTCGTTGAAGACCTAGCTGAAGTTTTAGGAGCAGCTACCGCCTGCTCTAAACCAGTTTCAGATTTAGGATGGAGACCTCACAGTGAACACGTCGGACAAACAGGAAAACCCGTAGCCACTAATCTCTACATCGCTATTGGAATCTCTGGAGCGATTCAGCATTTGGCAGGAATCAACGCTTCAAAAGTTAAAGTAGTTATCAATAACGATCCTGAAGCACCATTCTTTAAGGCAGCCGACTATGGAATTGTTGGTGATGCATTTACTGTAGTACCACAACTTATTGAAAAATTGAAGGTTTTTAAGGCACAAAACGCATAAAAATCCCTTATTTTGCCCTCTTATGAACCTCGTGAGTCTAACAGTTAAGGGCATCTCTTATAGTCAAACCCAGCAAGGGGCCTACGCACTTATTTTAAGTGAAGAGAACGGCAGTCGAAAACTCCCTATTGTTATTGGCGCGGCAGAGGCACAATCCATTGCTATAGCCATCGAAGAAGATCTCAAACCACCGAGACCCCTGACCCATGATTTACTCAAATCGTGTCTTGATCGATTTGAAATTAAGGTCAAAGAAGTAATCATACATAAATTAGAAGAGGGCGTATTTTATGCTAGTCTTGTTTGTAATAAAGACCATCAAGAAGAACTTATTGATGCCCGAACCAGCGATGCTGTAGCGATTGCAGTGCGAACGGGTGCTCCGATTTATACTTACCCCGATATTTTAGATAAGGCCGGCATTGAGTTAAACGTCGATGTCGAATCAAAAGATCTTAGCTCGAATACGCGTGATCTTGCTCACATAGAGACCGAATCAACGAGCGAAAAAGAAGAAAAAACGCAAGAGTCAAATCCTAGCTCAAGACGCTTCAAAAGTTACAGCGAAAAACAACTTAAAGCAGCTCTTAAAAAAGCTGTAGAGGATGAAGATTACGAGAAGGCAGCAGCCCTTAGAGACGAACTTGAACAACGAAACCAATAAATTATGGCTATTATAAAAGGTATTATCGGAATCCTATTCCTTTTAGGTATCGCTTATCTCCTAAGCACTCATAAAAAGGCAATCCGATGGAAAACCATATTCATCGGACTTTCACTTCAGTTTATACTAGCCTTTGGAGTTTTACGGGTAGAATGGGTAAAATCTTTTTTCAATGTTTTGGGTGGTTTTTTTACTTCGGTCTTAGAATTTACCGAAAGCGGAAGCGCCTTTCTTTTTGGGAACTTAATCAATGTAACTGAACCGGCGATTGGTTATGTGTTTGCATTTCAAATCTTACCCACGATTGTATTCTTTTCGGCCCTTACCTCGATACTTTATTACTTAGGGGTCGTTCAGAAAATAGTAAGTGGCCTCGCCTGGTTATTAACCAAAACGCTTAAAATATCAGGAGCTGAAAGTCTATCTGTAGCGGGTAACATCTTCTTAGGACAAACTGAGGCACCACTGTTAATTAAAGCCTATCTAGCCAAAATGAACCGCTCCGAGGTCATGCTGGTAATGACCGGAGGTATGGCGACGGTAGCTGGAGGTGTTCTAGCTTCTTATGTAGGTTTTTTAGGAGGTACAGATCCCGAACTTCGACTGTCATTTGCTCGCCACCTTATAGCGGCTTCGGTAATGGCAGCTCCTGGTGCAATCATCATCGCTAAATTGATGGTTCCTCAAACAGAACCTATCGATGAAAAAATCGAAGTAAGTGATACAGAAGTAGGCTCTAACGCCCTTGATGCCCTTTCAAACGGAACCACTGAAGGTTTGAAGCTCGCATTAAACGTCGGTGCAATGCTACTAGTATTCATTGCATTTATTGCGATGATCAATGGAATTTTAACCGGCATCGGAGACTTGACAGGAATTAATGATTGGATCGCGGCCAACTCCTCCTATACCGAATTATCCCTAGAATCTATCTTGGGAACAGTTTTCGCTCCACTAATGTATATCATTGGTGTAGCGAGTGAAGATCTTAACCTAATGGGGCAACTTCTAGGAATCAAACTGGTAGCTTCAGAATTCGTAGCCTATACTCAATTAGCCGAATTAAAGAATATGGCTGCAGCAGTTCACCTAACCTATGACAAATCAGTACTTATGGCCACCTACATGCTTTGTGGATTCGCCAACTTTGCTTCGATTGGTATTCAAATAGGAGGAATAGGTACGATTGCTCCAAGTCAAAAGAAGACGTTATCAGAGCTCGGTTTCAAAGCACTCATCGCAGGCTCACTTGCATCCCTACTGTCAGCAACGATTGCAGGAATGATTCTAGGTTAAAAATTCAAAAAATCGGTAAATTCAAAGCATGAAAGCTTATCACGATCTTCTCAAACATATCTTAGAAAACGGAACTGAAAAAACAGACCGAACAGGCACAGGAACAAAAAGTATTTTCGGATATCAGATGCGATTCGATCTCAGTGAAGGTTTTCCGATGGTAACTACCAAAAAGGTACATTTGAAATCGATCATCTACGAATTACTTTGGTTCTTGAAGGGCGATACAAACATCAACTATCTCACTGAAAATGGGGTTCGTATTTGGAATGAATGGGCCGATGAAAATGGAGATTTAGGTCCTGTTTATGGTCATCAATGGCGTAATTGGAATTCAGAAGGTATCGATCAAATTAAAGAGGTGATTCATACCCTCAAAACCAATCCAGACAGCAGAAGAATGTTAGTTAGTGCCTGGAACCCCAGCGTGATGCCAGACACCTCAAAGCCATTTGCTGAAAATGTGGCTAATGGCAAGGCAGCTTTACCTCCCTGTCATGCCTTCTTCCAATTTTATGTAGCAGATAACAAATTGTCCTGTCAGCTGTATCAACGCAGCGCAGACGTATTTCTTGGGGTGCCTTTTAATATTGCTTCTTACGCACTTCTAACACTAATGGTCGCTCAAGTTTGTGGTTTAGAAGCTGGAGATTTTGTACACACCTTTGGTGATGTTCATATCTACAGTAACCATAGAGAGCAGGTTGATCTTCAACTTTCAAGAGATTGTCGCCCGTTACCTACCATGAAATTAAACCCGGCTATCAAAAACATCGATGATTTCACTTTCGAGGATTTTGAATTGATCGGATACGACCCACATCCAACCATTAAAGCACCCGTTGCTGTATAATGAAAGAGGTAATCATTGTTGTTGCTGCTGCCGAAGATGGCGCAATGGGATTGGCAGGAGACTTACCATGGCATCTACCCGATGACTTCAAACATTTCAAACAAACCACTTCGGGTTACCCGATCATAATGGGAAGAAAAACATTAGAAAGCTTCCCCAAAGCACTCCCGAATAGAGATCATATTGTAATTACCCGAAACACCGACTATGTTCCGCCATTCGAGATCTATGGTATTAGTCATTCTATTGAGTCTGCCCTAGAATTACATCCTTCAAACATTCAATTCATCGTTGGCGGGGGAGAAATTTATAAACAAGCTATTCCTCTAGCAACAAAAATGATCATCACTAGAGTTCATGCCACCCCTAAAGCTGACACCTACTTTCCTGAAATCAACTTACAACAATGGAAGAAAGTTGAAGAACAGCATCATGCGGCAGACGATAGACATGCCTACTCCTTCACGATAGAAACTTTCGTAAGAGTTTAAATTTGCACCTGTAGTACCTGATCCACTTGAAGGTTTTCTGCAGCGATTAGCTTCTTTAAAGACCATAGATTTCCAGAGGTGCTATAGACATAAATAGACCTGACTGACCTTGCCTCGCTATCTAAAGTTTCAAGAACTGATTGAACACGTCTAGCCACCGCCTCATTTGGAGTAACCAAAGAAGTTCCATGACCTAAATACTTTTCAAACAACTGAGAAACAAAGGAATAGTGGGTACAGCCTAATACCAATACATCTATTTCTTTTGAATTAAAATAACGCACATGATCGCGAACCAAGTCGTTCAATTCCACCGATGACAATTCTCCAGTTTCGATGGCTTCCACAAGGCCTTCACCAATACGAGTGAAAGTTTCGCAATCCGAAGCATAGGTTTCTAAGGTTTGCTTAAATAGACCACTTTTGAGTGTGTTAGCCGTAGCAATTACCCCTATTCGTTTAGATTCACTTAACTGCGCAGCAGGCTTAACAGCGGGCTCGATACCCACGAATGAAATATCAAACTCTGCTCTAAGCGATGAAATAACTTGAGTAGTTGCCGTGTTACAGGCAACCACAATCAGTTCTGACCCCTTACTAATCAAAAATTCAGTAACTCTTCTACTCCGTTCTAAAAGGGCTTCGATTGATTTTGCGCCATAAGGAGCGTAAAGGCTATCAGCCACATAGTGGTATTCAACAGAATCTGACACCTCATTTACTATAGAAGAGAGAATCGTTAATCCGCCAACACCAGAGTCAAATATGCCGATCGTTTTTGCCATAAAAAAACCGCCCAATTGGGCGGTTAAAAGTTACTACTTCTAATTGGTAATTAAATTAGAATCCTAATTCCTTCTTAACAGAAGGTAATAAGTCTGTACCATTAGCAACTAGAAGGCTAAGCCCTGGGCTTGAATCAATTACATAATCGAACCCTTGATCTTTAGCTACCTTTTCGATAGCCTCCTTTGCTTTCTCAGAAATAGGAGCGAATAATTCTTGTTGCTTACGCTGTAATTCTTGCATTGCTGCTTGCTCTGCTGCTGCAATATTACGCTCAGCATTCTGTAACTCATCAGCTCTAGCCTTGTTTTCTTCAGCAGTCTTACTCGCTGCCTCATTTTGATAAGCAACTAGTTTCTTTTGAAGTTCAGCTACAGAAGACTCGATATCAGCGCGGTAGGT
This sequence comes from Flavobacteriaceae bacterium, assembly GCA_018623195.1. GTDB lineage: Bacteria > Bacteroidota > Bacteroidia > Flavobacteriales > Flavobacteriaceae > UBA3478. Next base: position 15,134 of record JAAZVY010000038.1, read on the forward strand.
ATTTTCTAATTTTTTAAGCTCATCTTGAGCTGCCTTCATATCTGGCATATCACTAAGTAGTTGCTGAACATTTATATGAGCAACTTTAGATTGAGCAAAAGTAGAGGTTGTAACAGCAAAGAATGCCATTACAAT
>JAAZVY010000078.1 GCA_018623195.1 Flavobacteriaceae bacterium
AAAGAAATGGGTTCTCTGGGTTTTGTAACCCTCTCTCGACAAGCGACTACTAGCATCAATTATTTAATTTTAAATACGCTGCTTTTCACTCTAGGCGGTGAAGCACTTGTTGCCGTGTATGCCATTATTGGTCGTACACTGATGTTCGCATTGTTTCCTGTTTTTGGGGTAACCCAGGGTTTTCTGCCTATTGCGGGATACAATTACGGAGCTCAGCTCTTTGATCGAGTAAAAGAATCGATCGTTAAGGCCATTGGCTTTGCTGCTGTACTCGCCACTTTGGTCTTTGTGTTGTTATTTTTGTTTCCGACTCAAATTGCAGAGCTGTTTTTAAGCAATCGTCCTAATTTAAGTGCAGAGGAACTAGCCATTAATACTGCTGTTCTCGAAAAGGTGGGCACGGCGATGCGATGGGTTTTCGGCGCTACTCCAATTATTGCATTACAACTTATCGGTGCCGCTTACTTTCAAGCTATTGGTAAGGTGAAGCCCGCTTTATGGCTTACTTTACTGCGTCAAGGTATCCTTTTTATTCCTACGCTGTACCTTATGGCCGCACTCTATGAAGAACAAGGAGTATGGCAGTCATTCTTCATTGCCGATGTTTTAGCTACAATAATCACGGCCTATTTTCTAGTCAAAGAGGTGCGTAAAACCTTGATGAGATCGTAAGGTTTTCTCCCTAGAATTGAGAATCTTTTTCTAATTTGGGTGAACTAACGTAAAATTTCACCTCAAATGAAGTTCTTCAAATTTCTTTCGGCATTTGTTTTAGCCAGTACTACCTTGTTTGCTCAGGCTCCTGATGAGTCGATGCATAGCAGTATAGAATACCGACTTATCGGCCCATTTCGTGGAGGTCGATCAGCAGCTGTGACAGGAATACCTGGTCAGCCTAATACGTTCTTCTTCGGAGCAGCAGGAGGAGGAGTATGGAAAACTACTGATGGAGGTAACACTTATGAAAATATCTCTGACGGATACTTCGGCGGAAGTATTGGTTCGGTAAGCGTTGCCGAGAGTGATCCTAATGTGATGTATGTAGGTGGAGGTGAGAAAACAGTTAGAGGTAATGTTTCTTCGGGTTACGGAATCTACAAATCAGTAGATGGCGGTAAATCATGGGAGTTTAAAGGTCTTCCGAACAGTCGCCATATCCCGAGAATACGCATTCACCCTAAGGATGAAAATGTGGTTTATGCCGCGGTACTTGGAAATATTTATAAGCCCACTTCAGAGCGAGGAATCTACAAGTCAACCGACGGCGGTGACACTTGGAGAAAAGTTCTTTTTGTAAACGATATGGCAGGGGCCGTTGATTTGATTATGGACCCTAACAATTCAAGAGTTTTATACGCTTCTACCTGGCGCGTTCAGCGTACTCCCTACAGTCTAAGTAGTGGAGGTGAAGGCTCATTACTTTGGAAGAGTATTGACGGGGGCGAAACCTGGAATCAGATTTCAGATAACTCAGGATTTCCTAAAGGCACTTTAGGCATCATGGGAGTAACCGTATCACCAGTTCAAAAGGATCGAGTTTGGGCAATTGTAGAACACAAAGACAAGGGAGGTCTGTACCGTTCTGATGACGGAGGTGAAAATTGGTCTTATGTGAATTCTGAACGTAAGCTTCGCCAACGTGCTTGGTATTACACTAGAGTATATGCAGATACCCAAAATGCAGACCGAGTTTATGTTTTAAACGTTCGTTACCACCGTTCTGACGATGGAGGTAAGACCTTTGAAACCTTTAATGCACCACATGGTGACCATCACGATCTTTGGATCGCTCCAGAAGATAACAATCGCATGATTATCGGTGATGACGGAGGGGCTCAAGTCTCTTACAGTGCCGGCGAAAACTGGAGTACCTATTACAATCAACCAACGGCTCAGTTTTACCGAGTGACCACAGATAATGCGTTTCCATATCGTATTTATGTTGCACAGCAAGACAATTCGACCATTCGAATTCGTCACCGATCTGATTCTTACAGTATTGGTGAAGACGATTGGGAGGAGACCGCAGGTGGAGAGTCTGCACATATTGCCGTTGACCCTAACAATGATGATATTGTTTATGGGGGTAGTTATGGAGGATTCTTAACTCGAGTAAATCACGCGAACAACACCACTAGAGCCATTAATGTTTGGCCAGACAACCCAATGGGTTACGGGGCTGAAGGGATGAAGTATCGTTTTCAGTGGAATTTTCCGATCATCTTTTCAAAGCATGATCCTAAGAAGCTTTACACCTTCTCTAATCATGTTCACCTATCGACCAATGAGGGTCAGAGCTGGGAGTTGTTGAGCGATGATTTAACCAGAAACGACCCCACAAAACTCGTGTCGAGTGGAGGGCCTATCACTCAAGACAACACCGGTGTTGAGTACTACGCGACGATTTTTGCAGCCAACGAAAGTCCATTAAAGGAAGGCCTTCTTTGGGTGGGAAGCGATGACGGACTGATTCATTTGACCAGAGACGGCGGTAAAACCTGGGAGAATGTGACTCCTAAGAACATGCCAGAGTGGAGTATGGTTAATTCTATTGAACCATCGGCTTTCGATGAAGGAACCGCCTATGTTGCCGCAACACGATATAAGTTAGGTGACTTCACTCCATATTTATATAAGACTACCGATTATGGTAAAAGCTGGAAGTTGATTATTAAAGGCATCGATCCTGAACATTTTACCAGAGTAGTTCGTGAAGACCCGGCGAGACAAGGACTGTTATATGCGGGTACCGAAACGGGGATGTATATTTCTTTTGATGACGGAAAGTCTTGGGATTCTTTTCAGAAAAACCTACCAATCGTTCCAATTACCGATTTACACATCAAAGACAACAGTCTTATTGTAGCTACCCAAGGTAGAAGCTTGTGGATGATTGACGATCTAACGGTACTTCACCAATTAGACGCTCAAACGATGAAGCAGGATGCTGTTTTATTTGATCCTAAAGATGCTTACCGTACCAAAGGAGGTGGTGGTAGAGCTTCACTTACTGCAGGAACCAATCTGCCTGCTGGTGTCACCACGCATATGTACTTTAAAGATCTTAAACCGACCGACAAGGTGAGTTTAACCTATACTTCTAAAGCAGGAGATACTCTGGCTCACTTTAGTACTGATGCTAAGGAGAGAAATAAAAAGTTAGGCATTAAAACAGGTGCGAACACCCATAACTGGAACACTCGCGGTAAGGGCGCAGAGCGACTACCTGGTATGATTCTATGGTGGGCGAATCTAGGAGGCCCAAAGGCAGTTCCTGGAACCTACGGCGTGCATCTTAACTACAACGGCTCAGTTCAGTCAAAGGAATTTGAAATTTTACCAGATCCAAGAGCAGAGGCAAGTGTGGCTGAGATGCAGGAGCAATATGACTTCATTACTGAAATCAATACTACCGTAGATCTTGCACACCAGTCGATCAAGAAGATAAGAGCGATCAATGAGAAGCTAGACGCCTTTGTTAGTGCGTATTCTTCAGATGCTTCAGTCGAAGATTTAGTAGCCAAGGCTAAGGAGTTGAAAGACCAATTCTCTGAGGTGGAGAAAGCGCTTTATCAAACTCAAAACAGAAGCGGTCAAGACCCACTAAACTTCCCGATTAGACTGACCAACAAATTGGCTCATCTTAATTCATTGGTTTCATTAGACGACTTTGGCCCAACGGTTCAAGACCGTGCAGTCAAGGCCGAATTGACGACTAAAATTGAAGAACAGTTAGCTAAATTCGACGCGCTAGTTGAGAAGGAAATAGATGCTTTTAACGAAGCCTTTAATCAGAAACAGTTGCCTTTTTTACAGCTGAAAGACTAAGGTAGAATTAACGACCTTTGCCACTTGGAAGCATACAATTATATCAAGGCGTTACACCTCATATTTGTAGTTACCTGGTTTGCAGGTCTATTCTACATGCCGAGGTTGTTTATCTATCATATTGAAGCACAAGAGAGCGAAGAACCAGCCCGGTCCATTTTGTCCGGGCAGTTCAAGCTGATGAGTAAGCGACTTTGGTTGATCATCACTTGGCCTTCTGCGATACTCTGCACGTTATTCGCCATTAGTCTTTTAGCACTAATGCCCGAATGGTTATCACAAGGTTGGATGCATGTTAAACTCACTTTTGTTTTATTGCTTTTTGCCTACCACCTGAAAACGCATCAGATCTATAAGGAGTTACAGCGTGACCATTTTAGGTATTCATCGAAATTTATGCGGCTGTTTAATGAAGGATCTACCCTCATTCTTTTTGCCGTTGTGTTTTTAGTTATCCTAAAAAGTGCCCTGAATTGGATCTTTGCAATCGTTGGTTTCTTTG
>JAAZVY010000039.1 GCA_018623195.1 Flavobacteriaceae bacterium
ATCCGCCGACGGTTCCGAGAGCAAGAGGAATATCTAACCAGAAGTGAAGGGTGTCATTTTCAATCTTTGCCTGGCTAAGCGAACGGTATTTGCCGTCTCTTGATGCATAGGCATGAACTCCTGCCTCTACGGCTCTAAAGTCATTTCCCGTCGCAATAATTACAGCATCAACACCATTCATAATTCCTTTGTTGTGTGTCACTGCTCGATAAGATTCTTCGCGGGCAATATTGACTGCTCTAACAAACTTCTTGGCATAGGATTGAGCATCTGACAGATTTGCACCTAATTGTTCAATAGGAGCGCTTACACTTGCACGTACTACGCAGTTGGGTACGTAGTTGCTAAGTATACTCATTACTACTTCAGGTAGTTCATCTGCTTCGAAGGCTGAGGTTGCTGCGCCTGTAAAAGATTTCGCAAGGGTCTCTAGACAGGTGTTTATAAAGTTAGCCCCCATGGCGTCAGCGGTTTCAAAACGTAGATCGATTTGAAAATAGCCTTCAAGGGCATCTGTCTTGTCGATAAGTTGCATACTTTGTATACCCCCTCCACGGCGCTCCATACTTTCGGTAATCGAGCTAAGCTCGCCTAAGAATCTAGAGGTGTTCTCATTGAAAAATCGATTTAATTTTTTAGCCTCGCCATAATAGTTCAGGTGTATTTGCCCTACTTTTTCGGTTCCTAATACCTCTGTTTGGAATCCGCCCTTAGTACTCCAAAATTTAGCTGCTTTACTTGCTGCTGCAACTACTGAACTCTCTTCAATAGCCATAGGAATGGTATACCATTTACCATCAATTAAGAAGTTAGGAGCTACTCCTAGTGGTAAGTAATGATTGGTTAACGTATTCTCGATGAATTCGTCGTGAATTTTCTGAACCTCAGGGTCTGAATGATTATAAGTCTCGAGGGTAGCTTTAAACGCACTCGGGTTTTCTCCATGGGTTTCGGCAACCCAATGAATTTTTTCAGCTTTGGTTAACTTTGAGAAACCTTCGATTTTCTTTGACATTCGGCTAATTTGAAAGCAAAGATAAGGATTAGGCTGAGCTTTAGTATTCGGTAAATATTTAGTAAACTTGAGGGTTTATAGATATCTACACGATGAAAAAATTCCTTTTTTCTGCCCTCGCAGTACTTGTTAGCAGTCTTTCTTTCTCACAACAACCGATCACCCTAGAAGAGATTTGGTCAGGAGCCTTCTCAACAGAGGGAATTGCCAACTTACGATCGTTAAATTCAGGGGATGCTTATACGGTTCTTGAGTACCATGATGGCAAGAGCCAGATTGTAAAATACCGTTACAGTGACATGCAATCTGAGGGTGTTCTTTTGAGTTCTGGAGGCGCTATTCCTAGATTTAGTGGATACACTTTTAGTGATGATGAAAGTCGTGTATTACTAGCTACAAAGCGTAAACCGATATTCAGACGTTCATCAGAGGCGGTTTACTATGTCTATGATCTCAAAACCCAAGAACTTACTAAGGTGAGTGATTCACTCATTCGAGTTCCTGCTTTTTCTCCCGACGGCTCAAAGTTGGCCTATGTTTTTGAGAATAATTTGTATGTGTTTGAGATTGCATCAAAGTCAAGTCGCCAGCTTACCGAGGATGGAAAGTATGGATCAATTATTAATGGGCACGCCGATTGGGTTTATGAAGAAGAATTTTCGTTGGTTAGAGCCTATGAGTGGAGTCCCGAGGGTACGCATTTAGCTTACTTGAAGTTTGATGAAAGTTTGGTGCCTGAGTTTTCAATGGATGTGTTTGGTACCGAGTTGTATCCGAGCCAGTATCGTTTCAAGTATCCAAAGGCGGGAGAGAATAATGCGGTCGTAGCGGTACATATTATCGACCTAGCATCAGGAATGGATAACCGCGTTGCACTTTCTCAAGATTATTACATTCCGAGAATGCAGTTCATGAATCACAGTGAACACCTTTCTGTTCAGACTTTAAACCGCCACCAAAATCGTTTGATGTTATACAAAGTGAACATTAAAACATTGGAGGTAGGCACTTTATTAGAAGAAACCGATGAGGCTTATGTTGACTTACACGATAATTTAACCTTTTTACCTAAGGATGATTTTATTTGGACTAGTGAGCGCGATGGCTACAACCATATCTATCTTTATAGTTCTGAAGGGAAGTTGGTTCGTCAAATTACTAGTGGTGAATTTGAGGTGACCAATTTTTATGGTTACGATAAGAAGAAGGATCGAATTTTCTACCAATCTACTGAGCCTTCATCAATTGAACGTGCGATTTATCGAATTTCAACCAAAGGCAAATACAAAACACGTTTGACTACTCGGGCAGGAACACACAACGCCCAGTTCTCTAAAGATTTTCAATACTTTATAGGCACCTATAGTAGCAGTACGACGCCCTATGAGTTTACCCTTCGTGATCCTAGAAGGGGAAGTGTCCTTAGCGTGATTAAAGACAATGCGAAGCTTGCTGAGAAATTAAAGGGTTATGACATCGCTCCAAAAGAATTTGGCACCCTAAACGTAGGTGCGAATCAGTTGAATATGTATATGATTCGTCCGAATGATTTTGATCCTTCAAAGAAGTATCCGCTATTGATGTTTCAATATTCGGGTCCTGGTTCACAGCAGGTGGCCGATAAGTGGATGGGTTCGAACGACTACTGGCATCAAATGCTAGCTAGTCAGGGTTATATTATTGCCTGTGTGGATGGACGCGGAACTGGTTTCAAGGGAAGAGATTTTAAAAAATCAACTTATCTAAACCTCGTAAAATTTGAGACCGAAGATCAAATCGCTGCTGCCAAGAAACTTTCTGAGCTTGATTATATCGATGAGATGCGCACCGGCATTTGGGGATGGAGTTTCGGCGGTCATATGAGTACAAATGCCCTTTTGAAAGGAAACGATGTATTCGAAATGGCGATCGCTGTGGCACCGGTGACTAGTTGGAGATTTTATGACACGATATATACTGAGCGTTTTTTACGTACCCCTGAGGAGAACCCGGGTGGATATGATAACGAGTCGCCCTTTAATTACCCTGAGCTTTTGAAAGGTAAGTACCTGCTCGTTCACGGTAGCGGGGATGACAATGTACACGTTCAGAATTCCATGCGTATGATCGAGGCTCTTATTCAAGCGAATAAGCCTTTTGACTGGGCAATCTATCCCGATAGAAATCACGGAATTTATGGTGGAAACACTCGTCTTCATCTGTACTCAAAAATGACAGAATTCATTAAAAACAACCTTTAATTATGCAGAATTCAGAGCCAACACTTTTAGGACATCCTAAGGGATTATTCTACCTCTTTTTCGCAGAGTTATGGGAGCGCTTTAGCTTCTATGGTATGCGCGCGCTTCTTACCCTTTATATGGTGAATGTAATCTTTGAAGCCCTAGCCAATCGAGACTTTGCAACAGCAGCGGTATATTCTTCTTATGGCTCTTTAGTATACGCCGGTACGGTTATCGGAGGGCGTATTTCAGATAACCTTTTAGGTTTACGCAAATCTATTTTTTTAGGAGGTGTTTTAATGGCCTTAGGACATTTTGTATTAGCCATTGAAAGTAATATTACCTTCTTTTTGGCTCTTTCGTTAATCATCGTTGGTAACGCTTACTTTAAGCCTAACATTTCAACTTTTGTCGGAGCACTCTATTCTGACAAAGACCCGCGAAAGGATTCTGGATTTACCATATTCTATATGGGTATTAATATCGGCGGATGGGTAGCTCCCCTATTATGCGGATGGCTTGCGGCCACTTACGGATGGCACTATGGTTTCGGTCTTGCTGGAATCGGTATGTTAACCGGTCTCATCGTTTTCTATCGCGGAATTAAGTCTGGAGTTTTCGGTGATCAAGGATTGGCGCCAGATGATGAGGCACTTACCGAGAAAAAGCTGGGGGTTAGTCGAGAAAATTGGGTGACTATTTTAAGTGTATTGTCTGTTCCAGTAATGGCCGTTTTACTGGCTTCCTATAGCCCAGTACTGGGAGAGGATAATATTGTAAACCTCATTTTCAAAGGAGTAGGAGTACTGATATTAGCCTACCTAGGATACATACTCTATCAGGCCTCAGCAGATGAGCGTAAGAAACTATTTGTGGCCATCTTGATCACTCTTTTTATGACCATATTTTGGGGTTTTCATGAACTTTCAGGAAGTGTGATTACACTGTTCTCTGCCAGAAATGTGGAGTTAACCTTAATGTCTGCAGCTCAGACGAATTCTTTAAACTCGATGTTTATCATCTTATTTGCGATTCCAATCTCGATGCTTTGGACCTGGTTGTCTCGCAGAAATCTTAATCCTAGAACTCCGTATAAATTTGGAATGGGATTACTCTTCGCTGGTTCTAGTTTTTATGTACTAGCGATTTCTGGTCTAAGTGCTAATGAACAAGGATTAGTTCCTTTTAGCTACCTGCTTCTCATGTACTTCTTACTTTCTATCGGAGAGTTATTCATGTCACCCGTCGGACTTTCGAAAATCACCTCACTTTCACCAAAGCGCATCGTCGCTTTTATGATGGGAGTATGGTTCTTATCCTCAGCATTTGCTTTTCAAGTGGTAGGTTTTATTGGTAAAAAACTATCGGTTGAGGGTGATTCTGCGGCTGCAGGTGGACTACAAACCCTTGAGTTGTACACGGATGGCTTTATGCTAATTGCACAGTATTCACTAGGGGCAGGTGTTTTAGTACTTCTTTTTTCGCCGCTTATGAAGCGCCTTATGGGCGATGTACACTAAAAGGCCTAGCATTAAATAAAGACTGATCACCTCGGGTAGGTCAATACAAATTTGGACTCTCCTGGGTGTTACATGAGTCAGATGCTCTAATAGGCCCGTAAGTAGTGGGTTGGTTATACTCCCTATGGGTAAGAATAATCCAACCCCACCGATGATCATTACAATGGGTATGATAGGACTAGCAATAATCGAAAGCGGGAGTGCATGCAGGGATAACTCTTCAAAGTAAAAGGCTAATATTGGGCTAACCGCTAGTTGCGCCGAGAATGAAATCGTTACTAATTGTATGGGTTGTTTAAATAGTCGAGGTAATTCGAAATAATCTAAAAAGTAGAGACCAACGAAGATGCCTAAAACCGCTGTGAAACTCAGTTGAAAGCCTACATCATAGATCCAGTCGGGCTGCAACATAAGACAAATTAGTGCCGTAGCAATGAATAGCTGCCATCGATCTATAGGTCTCTTAAGTGCTATTCCTAACTCGTAGATCAAGATGAAAATGAGCGCTCTAATTACAGATACCCCAAGACCTGTAATTACCGCATAACTCATACTTAGCATTACCCGAAACCCTCTTCTCAACTTAAATGGAAGGAGTAGGCTAATGCCATTAAAAAGTAAATAACAGAGGCCGAAATGCATGCCAGAAATAGCCAATATATGAGCAAGACCAAGCTGCCGAAATGCGGTTTTTATTTCTGGGGCTAGCATAGATCGGTCTCCTAAGATCAATGCCCTATAAAATCCGACGAGAAAGGGTGAAAATTTCATCTTTCCCCATTGTTTTGAGGCGCTATTTCTAAGTAAATCGACCCATCGAATAGGGAAATGAAATGTGGTTTCGTTTAGTTTTTGCCAGTCGGCTAGCTTATTGTGATTGACAAAAAGTACAAGCTGGTCATTGAATCCTTTCTTAGGAAGTTCTTTAACAAGGTAGTAGGCATTGTCGATGGGCTCTTTGCTATAAATCTTAAAGTAACCACCCCGCCACTGGGCTTGGTAGCGCAAGTATTTTGAGGTTTTCCCCTCAAAGGATTCGATGAAGATAATGAGTGGCACTTCCGCTGGTGTTTCTTCTTTTGAATGAAAGGTCAGGGTGAGATGTGCAGATAGTATTAAAATAGAGCAACCCAGGAGAAACTCTTCAAGATAGACTGAATTATAATGAGTACTTAGAATCCAACTGCAGAATGCAATCAGTAAAATAGAAATAGATGGTGCGTAATAGTTGCTGAGTAAAATCCCGCTAATCCAATAGATCAGAAGCCTGACCGAGAAGTGCGCGGGTGTTTGCATAAATCGCTTTTGCAGTTCTTTCACTAGCTCCTGAATCTCCAAGAGCTTTTATTAGTTCTTGGTAATCTTGGACAATACGTTCTCGAACGTCGCTATCGAGGAGTTCATTGATGGCAGCCTTTATTTTCTTTGGGCTACAATCCTTTTGTATGAGCTCTTTAACGGCTATTCGGTCAAGAATGAGATTTACTAAAGAGATGTATTTCAAGGTAACGATACGTTTTCCAATTGCGTATGAGACCGAACTAGTTTTATAAACTACCACTTGTGGGGTACCTATTAGTGCGGTTTCTAAAGTTGCTGTACCGCTAGTCACAACGGCTAAATGGGCTACTTGAAGAAGTTGTTGGGTTTTTCCGAAAATGATTTTCGCCCCCTTCAAATAGGGTTCGTAAAAGGAAGGAGTTTGTGAGGGTGCACCGGCAACGACAATATCAAAGGATGTAAAATCTTTTGCTGCTTTAATGAGTTCTGGTAAAATTCTACTGATTTCTTGCTTTCGGCTACCTGGGAGTAATGCGATAATGGGTCGTTCGCCGAGGCCTTGATCCCTTAGGAATTGATTGGCATCAGTTTCATTGCTATGAGCCATAGCATCTATGAGCGGATGACCTACAAAGGTCGCCTCATGATTGTGTTTGCGATAGAAGTCGGGTTCAAAGGGTAGGGTTACATACAGGTGATCAACGTAGGCTTTTATCTTTTCTACTCTACTCGATCTTGATGCCCATACCTGTGGTGCAATGTAATAATGAACCAGGATGCCTTGTTCATGCGCCCATTTTGCGATTCTCAGGTTAAACCCTGAAAAATCAATAAGAATAAGCGCAGTAGGGTTAAATCTTTGAATGTCTTTTTTGACGAAGTTGAAGGTTTTTCGAATGGTACTCACATTTTGAAGTACCTCGATAAACCCCATAAAACTCATCTCTGAATAATGCTTTGAAAGTATGGCGCCGGCTTCTTTCATGGCACCGCCTCCCATAGCCCTAAAGTCGGCATCGGCATCGATATGCTTTAGCTCCTGAATTAGGTTAGATGCATGTAAATCTCCGGAGGCTTCTCCTGCGATGAGGTAGTACTTCATTGGGCGGTTTGATTACAAGATACGATAAGCTTCTGCAATCTAATTTCAGTCTAATGGATTTTCCAAGAATTGATGTGAGCCATGCTATGATGTGCCGTAAGATCGAATTGAGTAGGTACAATAGAAACATAGCCCGCTTCAAGCGCTGCGATGTCGGTATCCTCTCCTTCATCTAAAAGGATGAAATCTCCAGTTAGCCAATAGTATTCTTTTCCAGTAGGGCTAACTCTTTTGTCAAAGCGCTCTTTCCAATTCGCTTTGGCTTGTCGACATACTCTCATTCCTTTCACGGCTGCGCCATCTGTTCTAGGAATATTCACATTGAGAACGGTTCCGCTAGGAATTCCTTTGTCTAAAGCCTCTTTAACAAGGGTTTGAACCACGCTTTTGCAAGCCTCGAAATTAGCGCCCCAAGAGTAGTCTAAAAGCGAAAAACCTATGGCAGGTATCTCTTCTACACCCGCTTCAATCGCTGCACTCATCGTTCCAGAATAGATCACGTTGATAGAAGAGTTTGCTCCGTGATTTATTCCAGAAACTACTAGGTCAGGTTTACGATCGAGAATTTCATGCAAGGCAAGTTTAACGCAGTCAGCAGGAGTTCCACTGGTGGAGTAAGCCTGTAATCCCTTGTATGCACCATCTAGATTGAGTCGGTGTACCTCCAGTGTACTGTCTATCGTTATAGCATGGCCCATGCCTGATTGTGGACTGTCAGGAGCAACTACTACCACTTCTGCAATCTCTTTTACAAATTCGATGAGATGATTGATGCCGGGTGCGTTATATCCATCATCATTAGTAACTAAAATGAGTGGTCGCTTCACAATGCGTTAATTTTTAGCCAAATGTAACAAGAATCGTAAGGCCGAACAGGGCCAATTTGCGTAAATTAGAGATGAATTACGACCAAAATAGCGATAATGAAGAAGAAATTTGGTTTGGGCTTACTCGTCCTACTCCTCGGTTTTGCCTCTTGCAGTTTTACTGAAAATCACAGTTTTGAAACAGACAATAAGGACAAGCTCCTTATTGATTTAATCACTTATGTGTTAGAGAAAGGGCATTATAGCCCTAAAGATTTAGATGATCAATTTTCGGCAGAGGCCTTTGATCGTTTCATTGAGGGTATGGATCCGCTCAAGCGCTATTTTTTGGCCTCAGACATTGAGTCGTTTGAAAAGTACCGTCTGAGTATCGATGATCAGTTGATTAATAAGGAATTGGTCTTTTTTGATGAAGCCTATACCTTACTTGTTAAGCGCATTGAAGAAGCTGAGGCCAGATATGAGCGATTACTTTCTGACTCCTTTGACCTTTCTTCTCCTTCGGTAGTTGAAATCGACTATGATGAAATGCCTTTTGTGACTACCCGGGCTGAGCTTGAAGATCGTTGGGTACAGCAACTCACTATTAGCCTTTTGCCAGTGATGGATGCTCAATTAGAGAAATATGCTCGTGAAAATGAGGTTGAGGTTGACGCCATTGACGAATCAGTGCTTAATGAGCTACAAGAAAAGGCTAGAGAAGAACTGAAGCGAACGTTCTACGAGTACTTTCATTTTATCGGGGAGTTAGATCGTGAGGATTACTTTTCAACCTATATCAATGCGGTGGTTGAAACTTTCGATCCGCACACCTATTATTTTGCACCTACCGATAAAGATCGATTTGACATTGCCATGTCAGGTAAGTTCGAAGGTATCGGAGCTCGTTTGCAGAAAAAGCCTGAAGGTACCACGGTGGTAGAGATTATTTCAGGAGGTCCTGTATGGAGAGCGAAAGCCCTTGAAGTAGGTGATGAATTGCTGAAAGTTCGGCAAGAAGAAGGCGAAGCAGTAGATATTTCAGGAATGCGCCTAGATGACGCTATTGAACTGATCAAAGGGCCGAAAGGAACGACGGTATATTTGACCGTGAAGCGCACTACTGGAGTGGTTGAAGAAATTTCAGTGATTCGTGATGTGGTAGAACTTGATGAGAGCTATGCAAAATCGGTAAAAATTTCAGATGAGGAATCTGAATTCGGACTCATTCATCTTCCCAAATTCTATGTGGACTTTGATGATTACAACGAGCGAAATGCAGCTATTGATGTCAAAGCTGAGCTTGAGCGACTGCAAGAAGAAGGTGTTGAAGGTGTTGTTTTAGATCTAAGAGATAATGGAGGAGGGTCTTTGCAAACGGTCGTTGACATGGCAGGGTACTTTATTGACCAGGGGCCTGTTGTTCAGGTTCGAACGGCTGGAGATCGCAGAGAGGTTCAAGAAGATCCTGAAAAGGGGATTTTATATGACGGGCCACTGGTCGTTTTAGTCAACGAACTTTCAGCTTCTGCTTCAGAGATTTTAGCTGCCGCTTTACAGGATTATGGTCGTGCCGTGATCATTGGTAGTGAAAGAACCTATGGTAAAGGAACCGTACAGAACGTGATACCCCTTTCAAATATTATTCGCTCAAACGAGTTAGGCGATTTAGGTGCATTAAAAATTACTACTCAAAAGTTTTATCGAGTCAGTGGAGGCTCAACCCAATTAGATGGGGTAGCTTCAGACATAGTGATACCTGATCGCTACAGTTATATTGATGTGGGTGAACGTGATCAAGACAACCCACTTTCTTGGGATCGAATAGCATCGGCTAATTACACCCCATGGCATAAGCAAATCGATTTCGAGCGAGTTTTGAAAAATAGTCAAGAGCGATTAGAAGCGAATGAATATGTCAAACTACTTGATGAAGAGGCGCGATGGATTAGCGATCAAAGAGCCGATGACACGGCTTATTTAGATCTTAAATCGTACCGCAAGAACAAAGAAGATTTGAAAAAGAAGTCTAAAGAATTTGAAGCGCTTGACAAATACGATACAAGACTGAAGTTTAGTTCCCTACCTTATGAGCAAAGTCTATTCACGAAGGATTCTATACTTCGAGAGAAACGCGATCGCTGGCATAAAGAACTCGCTAAGGATGTTTATCTAGAGGAAGCTATAGCGGTGCTTAAAGATTTAAAACGTTACACCTATAACCGTCCAAACCCAATTAAGGGATAGGTCATTAGTCGAAATGCGTCTTCAGTCGATTCGCATCCATCTTTAAGAAGATGTAACACATCAAGCAGAAAAATAACAGGCTTGACCCTCCATAACTAAAAAAGGGAAGGGGTATGCCGATAGTAGGTAACATGCCTAATACCATTCCGATGTTTATGCTAAAATGGATGAAGAGTATAGACGTGATACCGTAACCGTATATCCTGTGAAAGGCCTTTTTCTGGCGATCGGCCAAATAAATAAATCGAAGTAAAAGGGCTATAAAAGCTAAGATAACGAGGGCGCTAGTAATGAACCCCCATTCTTCTCCCACCGAGCTAAAAATGTAGTCAGAGTGCTGTGCAGGCACGAAATCTCCTTTAGTTCTGGTTCCTTCGAGAAAGCCTTTGCCTGACCATCTACCTGATGCGATGGCTTGTTTGGCTTGGTAGGTGTTGTATCCGATACTTTGTTTGATATCCAATAACCGGTCTTTGTTAGTTTCAAGGTTCAACCAAAGTGAGAATCGATCTCTATGGTGCTGTTTGAATACCGAGTTGTATATCCAGGTCGTTGAAGCTATGATGGTGAATAAGATGACAGGATAAGAAATAGTAAACCATGTCGGTGTTTTTAAACGCTTAGGTTTTAACCATAGATAGCTTAGATAAAGAGTGAGTGCTCCAATGAAAGTGTAAGTCAACCCAAACTTTAAGGTAGCTGCAAAAGCAAGGATAAATGAAAGTACGAAGGTTAAATAATAAAGGGGTAGGCCTTCCCTGAATAAGACTAGAAAAAGAGAAAAGAATACGAGCGCACTCCCAGGATCAGGTTGAGCGATGACTAGTATTGAGGGCAAAACAAGAAGTAATACGGCATAACCCTGGTGCACACTATATCTTAGATTTACCTGAGTATCGCTTAGATATTTAGCAAGGGCTAAGGCCACGATCATTTTCATTAATTCTGAAGGCTGAAAGTTAAAGGGTCCTAGGTCGTACCATGAGGTCGCTCCAGCGATAGTTTTTCCAAATACAAAAAGACCCAACAATAACGCAATTCCGATGAGATAAAATACGCTCGAGAATCGCTCTATGAAGTGGTCGGAAATGAAACTGTAGAGAATGACTACTATGAGACTGAGGATAGCAAAGAATAATTGTTTGCCATAAAAAGTACCTAAATCGAGTAAGGGGCCAGATAGGTCATTGCCTACGGTGGTACTATAGATGTTTACCCAGCCGAAACCGATTAAAAAAAGCAGTAGGAATATGCTGATCCAGTCGAGTCTGAAAATGAGTAAATTACCACGCATATTCGTTGATTTCAAAGGGTTTTCCGCTCGTTGGCTTAGCGTATTCTTTGGCTAAGGTTTTCTCGAGCATTCGCTTTTCTAAATCTACGCGACTAATCTTGCCTTTTAGATATTTTTCGATCATGAGAGAGGCAATATGCCCGGCGTATCTATTCCCGTAATACCCGTGCTCAATATAAACTGCGATGGCAATTTTAGGATCTTCAACGGGAGCAAAAGCAACGAAAACAGAGTGGTCAGTCAGCTGAACTTTTTCTCCATCGATACGAGTATAGTTTTCTACGGTACCGGTCTTACCAGCTAATCGAATTCCAGGTACTTTTAAGAACCGAGCGGTCCCAGAAGTATATACTGCTTCCATCCCTTTAATTACAGGCTCGAAATATTTTTCGTTGATGGTGGTATACCGCTTCTCTCTGAATTTGTAATCGATACTGTTTTCTCCTTCGACTTCTTTTATAAGATGTGGGGTGATAAAGTGTCCTCGGTTTGCAATAGCCGCGGTCATATTGGCTAGCTGAAGGGGAGTTGCGGCAACTTCTCCCTGTCCAATTGCATTTGAAATTACAAAAGTTGAAACCCATCGATTTCGTCCATAGGCGCGATCATAAAATTCAGTGGATGGAATTCTTCCTGGGGCCCCAGTGGGCAGGTCTGTACCTAAAAAGTTCCCTAACCCGAAACTTTTCATGTGTGCTTCCCAGGTATCATGGGCTTCAGTAGTGGTTTCAAACTTTCGGTAAAATGACCTGAAACTCTCAGCAAAATAAGCATTGCAGGAGTGAAGTAATCCTGAATTTAAATCTCTTACTCCACCACCGCAGTGGCATCCTCTCTTTACGCCGGCTACGTAAAACCCTTCATCGCAGGTATAGGTGGTTTTGGGGTTTATCGCACCTTCTTGCAATGCCACAAGTGCATTCAGTGCCTTAAAGGGGGATCCAGGAGAGGGTTGAGCTAGGATTGACCGATCCCAAGTAGGTCTTGAGAGACTGTCATAATACATTGCGGTGTAGTTCGCTGATCGCTGCCTTCCCACAAGCAGAGAAGGATCATAGGTGGGGCCACTGATCATACTCAGGATCTCACCTGTCTTAGGTTCGATGGCAACGATACCACCTCGTTTGCCGTTCATCAGGCGTTCACCATATTCTTGAAGCATCTTGTCAATCGTAATATGGATATTCTTACCCATTTCTGGAAGACTATCTAGGCTTCCCTCTTTGTAGGGCCCGATAACTCGATTAAATCGATCTTTTTGTACATAACTAACCCCTTTTTTGCCGCGTAATACTTCTTCGTATTGTCGTTCTAATCCTGTTCTTCCTATGTTTTCTCCGGGGATGTAGTAGTCGTTTCTACGCACATCGTCGGTATTTACTTCGCTGATATAACCGAGTACGTGAGCTGCGCTAGTGGTATAATAATCTCGTAGCGATTTTTTGCGGATAAAGAACCCCTGAAAGCGACGAAGTTTTTCTTGAAGCGCTGCATAACTTTCTTTAGAGAGGTTGGCTACAAGCACAGAGGGTAGTCTTGTGGAATACCTTCGCGCTCTTGCCATTTTATCGATGAATTCTTCTTTCTCTAAATCTAGAAGTTTTAAAAATTCTAAGGTGTCTAGTGATGTTACCTCTCGAGGCGTGACCATAACATCATAGGCGGGCTGATTACCAACGAGTAGATTTCCGCTTCTGTCGTAAATAAATCCTCGTTCGGGATAGAGGTAGTTCTTGGTTATGGCTGGATCTGACTCTACAATGTTAGATTCCTCGTAAAATAACTGCAAACTGACGAGCTTACCAATGAAGAGTAAGCCGACAACGATGATAACTAGCGAATAAAAAAATCGCGACATAGAGGGTTAGCGCTTTTGCAATGAAAACAATTGTATAAGTAGCCATCCGACCAAAAAACTAAGTGGTAGATGAATAACCAATTGTTTCAAAATTACAAAAGCACGGCTTACATCGAAGACTTCAGCGGTGAAGAAAATGAAATGATGTGTTAGCAGCAGTAAAAAAAGAAAATAACTGTGTTGCCCTAGATTGCCTTGAAGCTTACTGTCATTGTAATATTCGACGCTAATCCCATAAGCCAATCGCAAAAATGAAGGTCTTAAATAGGCCGCCACAGTCATAGCTAAGGCATTGAGGGCAAGCGTGTCTGTAAAGCTATCGGCAACTAATCCTAGTAAGAACGATAAGAAGATGCTTAGGGAATAATCGCTGTCGGTCGGATAGGTAAATAAGAATAGCACCAAAAGCATTGGCTGAGCCACACCAAAGAATTCGATGCCACTAAATACCAGTACTTGTAGTAATAGTACCCATATAAAACGCCATAAGAGTATTAGACCACTAGAATCCATTGGTTTGATTTTCAAGTGAAACCTGCTCCTCCTTCAAGGTGTTATTGATGACATAGACCTGATCTAGATTAGACATGTCATTAAAAAGTCGTACTTCAGCTTTATAAAAACTACTATTATTCGGAATACTGTAGGCGCTTACCTGCCCAATAGGTATGCCTGCAGGGAAAACACTAGACATGCCTCCAGTTACAATGGTGTCTCCAATTTGAATATTTGAAATTTTCGGAAGATCAACTAGAGTGCAACGATCAATGGTTTTTGCCTCCCAGATAAGAGAACCAAAATGTTTCGTGTTTTTCAATGCAGCATTGATGCTAAGATCTTTGTGAAGTAGTGATATCACAGTAGAAAAATGATCGCTGGTTCGTTCAACAACTCCAACTACCCCTTTATCTGAAATCACTCCCATATCTTGAATAATCCCGTCGTAAGATCCTTTATTTAGAGTGATTAGATTTTTTTCCCGAATAACACTGTTTTTAATCACTTTTACAGGGCTCACCACATACTGCTTCAAGGTATCTGTGTTTCCAAATTTTCCTTCAATGAGCGCCTTCTCAAATTGCGATTGATACAGCGCTTCACGTAGTTGAGCATTTTCTTCAGATAAACGCTGGTTTACCTGCTTTAGATCGAAGTAGTCTCCTAGATTCTCTTTCAGTTGATAGATGCTTCCAGAAACTTTGCTCGAAGAACTTAGCCATTTAATACGCTGCGGTGTTTCGGCGGTAACGGTGAGTCCCAGCCCAATGGCAAGTAATAAAAGGGTGAGTACCTCTGCACGCCTATTAATCAATAAGGCTAGCAGTTTCTCCATTATTGGATTAATACTGTTTTGTAAGTCTCGAGATGTTTAAGAGATGTTCCTGTGCCACGTACAACTGCTCTAAGTGGATCTTCAGAAATGTAAACCGGTAGGTCAGTTTTGGCAGAGAGACGTTGATCTAACCCTCTAAGAAGTGCACCACCACCGGCAAGATAAATCCCTGAATTATAAATATCTGAAGCCAGTTCTGGTGGGGTTTGAGATAGCGTTTCCATCACAGCCTCCTCGATACGAACAATCGACTTATCTAAAGCCTTGGCCACTTCTCGATATCCGATAATAATCTGTTTGGGTTTTCCAGATAGTAAATCACGACCTTGAATCTCTAGGTTCTCTGGTGGATTATCTAACTCGTCAGTCGCTGAACCACATTCGATTTTAATCTTTTCGGCAGTTCGCTCACCAATGAACAGATTGTGTTGGGTTCGCATATAGTTGATGATGTCGTTAGTAAACACATCACCAGCAATTTTAACCGAGCGATCTACAA
>JAAZVY010000079.1 GCA_018623195.1 Flavobacteriaceae bacterium
TCATAGACTCCCCCAATCAAAAACTCCTTCACCGGGCAGAAATCCTTATTTATACACGCCTGTTTAGGTGTAAGTGGTTGCAACCGCATTCATGCCAGCGCATCGTCTCGCCTCTCACTAAAACTCATCCACTGGATGAATTATTCCAGCGCACCATCACGCCCCTTCACTAAAATAGTCCACTGGACTATTTTTAAACGTTCGGGCGCCTATTATTCAAAGATGTAGCACAACTTCTTCTTTTAGTGAATTAGGTTAGGTATAATGATTAAGATGTTTTTCTATACTCTTTCGGAGACAAACCTGTTTTTAGTTTAAATAATTTAGAGAAATGTTGAGGGTATTCAAAACCTAAGAGATAAGCAACTTCACTAACACTATTATTTGTGCTCAACAATAAATTTTTTGCCTTAGCAATGATATGGGATTGAAGGTGAGATTTTGCGCTTTGACCAGTTTCTTTTTTCAATAATTCACTTAGATAATGACTTGACATACCCATTTTTAACGCTAATTCCTTTACTGAAGGAATGCCGCTTTCAAGTGTTTCATTAGAATCAAAAGTATTTTGAAGTAGCTTTTCAAAGCGACTTAAAATATCTTGATTTACGTTTTTTCGAGTAAAGAATTGACGATCGTAGTAGCGTTGTGCATACTTCAACAACATTGATATAGATCCAATAATTATTTCTTGTGTATGAGTGTCTATACTACGTTCATATTCCTCTGCTATTTTATCAAGTAGCGAATAGATATGGTCTCTCTCTTCTTCACTGAGATGGAGCGCCTCATTAGAGTCATATTTAAAAAAGGGGTACTTGGATATTTCATCCATGAGACCAGATCGTTGAATCAAATCTGGATGAAAAAGAAGAATATATCCTTTTGCATTTTCAACCCTTTCGTTTTCATTCATCTGTATTGTTTGACCAGGTTGAGTGAAAATCATAGTTCCTTCGGAAAAGTCATATTGATTTCTTCCGTATAAGAATGAGCCCGTTAAATTTTCCTTTAGAGATATTTGATAGAAATCGAGAATATAAGTGACATTACCGTAATTAAAATTTACCACATCGTTTGTAATAGGTATCATAGACACCATAGGATGTTTAGGTTTTTTGATCCCCAACATTTTATGCACCTCTTCTATGGTACTTATACGAACAAAGTTTTTCATTTCAAGTATACTAGTATAAAGATTCTACCCTGCTTTTGATGTCTTTATTCAATCTATCGTAGGCTTTTTGGACTGGTTCTGGATTCCAAAACGGGACAAAGACTCCATGGTAATCTTCATGAATTGTTAGCACTGTTTTCCCCTTTTTTTCCTCTAAAATATACTTATGGTCAAAAGTAATTATCCCGATCGTACCTCCACCTTGATTTAATAAAGAGGAAGGGGTAATCTTCTTAACCTTACTCGGAATATCATAAGACTTTCCTTCTTCTTGAGTAAATCGATATTTGACTAAACTTCCTTCTTTGATGTCTCCCTCGAGCAAGTTCATTACACTATTCCATTCACTGTATTGTGAGGTATTAGTAATTACTTCCCAAACTTGATTTGGCGTAGCCTTGATACTTATTGTACTATGAACTGACCTTTTTCCAATAAGTAATAGAAAACAAATCAATCCTATGAGTATATAGATGCCAATCATCCACTTTGAAGTCAGGTATTCCATTTTTCTAATTTTAAGCATACTTATTAAACCAGTTAAGAATGGTATCAGGATTATGTCCTAACCAATCATAAGCTGCACCTCGCTTTTTGTCAAGATCTAACCACATCATTTCCTTTTCTGTAACTATGGTATTGTATAATTCTTTCACCATATCCATGTTAGTCATGGGATCATTCTGATTTTGAATAACCATCACAGGAACATTGACTTCGTTTATGTAGGGGAGAAAAGAATCTCCTGTAAGATCAACGTTTCTTTGCTTGTTTACCTTGTTTCCAGCCTTAATCATAAAGTTGGGTAAACCCATAGATGCGACAAAATAATCATAGGTTAAAGGTTGTACTGCAATCATTGAAGTAATATTCTTAAAAGATTTGAAATCTTCTTCTAATCCATAGGCAAAGAAAGTAGAGGCTGAACCCATACAAATACTTAACAACCCTATAGAAGCCGTATTGTAGTCTGAATGGTTAGAAATAAAATTGACAGCACCCCACACATCATTCCTTTCTTCTAAACCCCAAGTAATCCAATCATTTGATTTCGAAACACTTTCCCCGTGATTTCTAAAATCATACATTAAAACAGTGTAACCAGCATCATTTAAATATTTTGCTTGATTTAGAAATTTGATATCGGTACTCCATAATGACTTAGAGATAAAGTTTTTCCCCTCAACGGTGTAACCACATCGAGAACATTGAACTCCAAAATGCGACTGAATTATTACTTTATCATTACTTCCTTTGATTATCCATCCATATAATTCTTCTCCGTCTTTTGCTTTGAATGACACATTTTCATAGTCGAGCCCATAATTCTCTGGACTATCAAACACTGGAGACTTACCAGGCTTAATCATTAAATCTGAAATAGCTTTACCAATCATAGTTTTAAATTTTTGTCAAAATTCGTCAACAAACGCTGTTTGGAATTAAACAAAACGTTGAATTATGTATATGAAATTGAGCTGGAAAAAATCACAAATAGAAAAAGTGATTTAACATTCACAATTATTGAAAGTTGCAGTAGTAATCTCAATTTAATGAGCGAAATTCTACAGGACTAAGACCCGTTTTGCTTTTAAATAAGCGACTAAAACTTTGTGAATATTCAAACCCTAAGTCGAAGGCTATTTCACTAATTGATTGATCTGAACTTAGTAAAATGCTCTTTGCTTTTTGAATAACGTAATCATGTACGTGTTCCTTAATTCCCTTACCCGTCTCTTTCTTTAATAAATCACTTAAGTAATTGGGGGACATATTGATTTGTGAACCAAAATAGGATAAGGATGGAAGTCCGTCAATTAATTGAGCGTTGGACTTGTAGTAATCCTTTAAAACTTGTTCAAACTTGGATACAAAATCACTATTCAGATTCGTCCGTGTATAAAACTGTCAATCATAATACCTTAAACAATAGTTGAGTAACAACTCCAAGTTTGAAATTATGAGGTTTTGGCTATGAGGGTCTATGTTTTGTTTACACTCCGAGTTAATTTGATTTACGATTCCTAATATCATCCCTGATTCTTTATCAGACATATGAAGCGCTTCATTTACCTCATAAGAGAAATATGAGTATTTTTCGATTTTATGAGATAAAGACGATTTTAAAAGTAGATCGGGATGAAATAGCAGAGTCCAACCTGCCTTACCTTCAGCATCTTCTTTCTTTGGAGAGGTAAAGACTTGGCCTGGTGCTCCAAAAATTAGAGTGCCCTCCTCAAAATCGTATGAATTTCTTCCATATCCAATAGAGCCACTCTTATTATCCTTGAACATTATTGTATACATATCGGTAGTGAAACGGATATTGTACAACTCATCACTTAATTCACTATTGCCCAAAGCATCTTCATCGCGGATGATGCTTATTAGTGGATGATCTGGTGGTGATAAATAAAGGATCTTATGAAACTCAGAAATACTTGTTATTTTGAGAAGATTCTCCATACCTGAAATTTACGAAATCCCTACTAAGCCTTTAGAAACTTCGACTAACTTCTTCGCTGCATTCATGTCGTGCGCATGTGGATTTGGTGATTTCATTGGCCAACCTCCTTTTTTACACTCTTTATCTCGATACAAAACACTGTGCTGGCTAAAGTATTCACCACTGTATTTCGAGGCATCGTCTGATAATAAACAATGTAGGGAAGTTTGTGCACTTTCCCAGCTACTGTCACTAAATCCAAGTAATGAGAATACAGGTGTTAATGCTTTTAAAAGCCCATCCATCAATGCACCACCGCCTTTTCCAAAGTTGGAACGAGCCCAGCCAGGATGAATCGAATAAGTAGATACTCCGTCGTTTTTCAAACGTTCTGCTAATTCCATTGCATATTGAACAGAAGCAACTTTTGCCTCACCATATGCGGCAAAATTATTATACTTTCTATTCTTCCAGTGGAGATCTTCAAGATGAACTTGATATCTGTTTTTAGGACTTCCTGCATGTACTACTGAAGAAAGTATAATCATGCGGGACCCTTCTGTTTTTTTAAGCAGATCGATCAAAGACTCGGTCATTAAGAAATGTCCAAAAAAACTTGCCGCCATTGTGATCTCAAATCCATCAGAA
>JAAZVY010000080.1 GCA_018623195.1 Flavobacteriaceae bacterium
GCGAACATCAGTGTACGACCAATAATGGCATACACGGCAACAAGTGCTTCACCGCCTAGAGTGAAAAGCAGCGTATTTAAAATTAAATAATTGATGCTAGTAGTCGCTTGTCGAGAGAGGGTTACAAAACCCAGAGAACCCATTTCTTTAATCAAATCGCTCTTAAAGCGAAAGTGTTTTAACGTAGGCTTGAGGCTCGACCCTGTTAGAAAGTGATATAGAATGTATAGAAAACAGAGTAGATACCCGAGAGTGGTTGCCCAGGCCGCTCCATGCATTCCCCAATCAAAAACATAAATGAAAAGATAATCGCTTAAAAGATTTGTCACCGAAGGTATAATCATGGCAACCATAGCAACCTTTGGCTTGCCTTCGGCTCTGATTACCGTGTTTCCCATCATAGAAAGCCCCAAGAACGGAACCCCGTAGAGTACAATCTGGTAATAAACCTTAGCTGGCTCGTAGATCGCGCCTTTACCGCCAAACGCAGGAATTAAAGTATCGACAAACCCTAATCCCAAGGCTACCATCAGGGTACAAATAAGTAGGGTAAGACCGATTTGATTACCAAAAGTATGAAGTGCTTTTTCATGATCTTTTGCCCCCAAGGCTCGGGATACAATACTCGAACCACCAATACCCACCGCCATTCCTAGAGCCCCAATAAAAAACGAGACCGGTAAAACCACATTGATAGCGGCAATGGCAGTAGTGCCAATCCAGTTTCCTACAAACACAGAGTCTACAAGCACGTTGAGAGACATCACTAGTATCCCAATCGATGCGGGAATGGCTTGTTTGACAAGCAGTTTGCCGATTGACTCGGTGCCTAAAACCTCAGGGCTCAGTTTAGCCATTAAACGGGTAGTTTGGCAGTTTCGGCCCAGTCATTTACCCAGTGTGCCATAAGTGAAACCCAAGGGTCGCTATCATTGAGGCAAGCCACGTGTTTGAAGGCTGACCCCCCTGCTTCGATAAATTCTTCTTCACCCTCCATTGCGATTTCCTCAAGGGTTTCTAAACAGTCGGCAACAAAAGCTGGAGTAATCACCGCTAGTCTTTTCTTCCCTTCTTTAGCGAAACGTTCAAACTCGTAATCGGTGTAGGGCTTTAACCAAGTGTCCCCTGCAATTCTTGATTGAAATGAACTGCTCACCTTATCTTCTGAAAGGCCTAAATATTTTCTAACCGCCTCTGTAGTAGCAAAACACTGATGACGATAGCACGTATGGTGTGCTACCGAGTTGGTGTTGCAACAGCTGCCGTCAATTTTACAATGGAATTTTGTAGGGTCTGATTTTCGAATGTGTCGCTCTGGAATGCCGTGATACGAGAAAAGCATATGATCGTATTCGAAATCTTTGAGTTGTTCGGCAATGCTATCTCCAAGAACTTTAATGTAATCTTCATTAGAGTAGAACGCTGGCATGGTAGTTAGCTTCATGCTCGGATGATGCTTTCGCTGATCCTCTAAAGCCTTTACGACAACCGTTTCGTAACTACTCATCGCGTAGTGCGGATACAAGGGCACCAGTAAGACCTCTGTTACCTCTTTCTCAGCAAGTTCATCAAGAGCCTTTTTAATGCTCATCGACCCATACCTCATCCCCAGTGCTACGGGCATTTCTGTCAACTTCTGAAGTTTCTCTTGAAAACGCTCAGAGATGATAATCAGCGGAGAGCCTTCTTCCCACCAAATCTTCTTGTAAGCCTTGGCAGATCTACCCGGCCTAGTATTTAATATAATCCCTCGAACGAGAAGATTTCTGAATAATCCTGGAAGGTCAATGACTCTTTTATCCATTAAAAACTCATCGAGATACGGACGTACTGCCTTACGAGTAGGCGCGTCTGGCGAACCGAGGTTCACGAGTAAAATTCCTTTTTTCACAGACAATGGTGTTTAGCGGGTCAAAAATACAACCTATCGGCTAGAATCGCCGAGGTACTTCTTGGGAGTTACCCCAAATTTCTTCTTAAATGCCGCAATGAAATGACTTGAAGTACTATACCCGACCTTAGCCGCTACCTCACCAACTGAGTAAGATTTGCTGAGTAATAATTTTCGAGCAAAATCGAGTTTATAGTCAAGTAGAAATCCAAAGACCGAATCTCCATACAACTGCTTAAAGCCTTCTTTTAAGCGGCCCACCGGCAAATCAATCTCTTCGGCAAGCCCCTCTAAGGTCGGAGGCTCGTTCATTTGAGCAATCAGTAAATCTTTAGCCTTTCTAATCTTTCTTATATTTTCATCATCAGCTAAGTACGGGCAACGCTCAAGGTCAGCCTCTTCAGTACGATTAAAATAGAGCGCTAATATTTCTTGAACCTTCGCCTTAAAATATAGGGTTTCAACTGAGGGGTGTAGACCAAACTGCATCAACTGATTGAGCGGAATCGATAATGCAGGCCGAATCTCGTCCTGGCTGTAGTATTTCTTGTCGTGTGAGGCTCCTTCGAAAAATGGAATCAGAGAGGCCTCATTAGAAAACCAGCTATGCAGCTGTTCGATAGTAACAAGCAGTGAAAGTACCCACCCGCCAGGGTCAAGAACTAAATGAATTGGTAGCTCTTTTTGAGTGTTAAATAAGAGCAGCACTTGATCCTCTGTACCGTCTAATTGATAAGATCCTTGATTGTATAAAAAGTGTGCCTGTTCTCTGAGCACAAAGTGCATCTGAATGTATTCCTTGGTAACAGGTTCTTCGAAGGTGGCAGCAGCTTTATCTTCATTGTAAAAACGCAGCACCCTGCAAGACTCGCTGATTACTGTTAATTCCCTTTTCATTTAGCGTTGTTTTATAGCTTATCAAAGGTAATTCATTCTTCAAAAACTTAATTTAAAAACAATCTAAATAGCGATATAGCCGTCATAACTTTCTAATAAACAATGTTTTATGATAAGCATCTCTAGAAGACAAGCATTAAAATACAAGCAAACCTTAAACAAAACCGATAGCGTTATTTTAAGGAATAAGTAGGTTTTAAATTTGCAATGCAAAAGTTTTGGCGCAACCCCATGCTTGATTCCTTCTTCGCCGTAGGCGTTAGTTACATAAAATCAGATGCAGAGACCCGAGGAAAGTTCAGCCTCGATGGGGCAGCGGGTGAATCATTATCTCGTAAAGCCAAAGACTTGGGTATCGAAGCCCTTCTCACTATTTCTACTTGTAATAGAACAGAACTGTACGGTTACACCGAAGATGCCGAAACACTTGTCCATTTGCTCTGCGAGTTCACGAAAGGAAACCGAGAGTTGTTCGAATCTCAAGGTTATGTAAAAGAGAACGCAGAGGCGGTAGAACACTTATTTCGTGTGGGTACAGGGCTAGACAGTCAAATCCTAGGAGATTTCGAAATCATTTCGCAAGTAAAACAAGGATTTAGAAGAGCCAAGAAACTAGAACTGAGCAATCCATTTCTTGAACGACTCGTTAATTCAGTTATTCAAGCCTCAAAACGAATAAAAACAGAGACAGAGATTTCTTCTGGTGCCACTTCAGTTTCATTTGCCTCAGTACGTTACCTTCTTGAAAAGGTAGAAGCCATCAGCGAGAAACATATCGTACTGTTTGGCACAGGCAAAATAGGGAGAAACACCTGCGAAAATTTAGTTAAGCACACCCAAAACGAGCATATTACGCTTATCAACCGTACTTTGGAAAAGGCTGAGCGTATTGCAACGAAGCTCAATCTACGAGTTCGCCCCTACTCAGAGCTTCAAACAGAAATTAGACAAGCAGATATTCTCGTAGTGGCTACAGGGGCCCCTAAACCAACGATTACCCCTGCACTAATTATCAATAAAAAACCACTGATTATTCTCGATTTATCGGTTCCAAAAAATGTCAGTGAAGAGGTTAGTGGTTTAAATCAGGTTGAGGTTATTGATATTGATCAATTATCGAAAATCACTGACGACACCCTTGAGAAAAGAAAAGAATTCTTGCCAATGGCCGAATCGATTTACAAAGAGATTCTGTTAGAATTCATGACTTGGGTAGACAACCGAAAGTTTGCCAACACCTTGGCTGCATTAAAAGAAAAACTAAGTCAATTCAAAGCCGAAGAAATCGATTTTCAGTCGAAGAAAAATAAAAGCGTTGCCAAAAACAGTGACGCATTCGATGATTTCGGTGATCGATTAGTTCAAAAAATCACC
>JAAZVY010000081.1 GCA_018623195.1 Flavobacteriaceae bacterium
CTATTCACCTCAGCCGACATTCAACGAATTTCTAAACACTTCAAAATGAAGGAGGCTGCCTTTACAGAGACCTATCTTCGTCTTGATGAGGATAATGACTGGGTTCTAAAAGAATTGCCTTGTCCGTTCTTAGCCGATGACAACTATTGTAATATTTATGAAGTTCGACCCAAAGCATGTCGTGAATATCCTCACACCGATCGCAAGAAATTTCATCAAATAAGATCCTTAACCCTTAAAAACACATCTATTTGTCCAGCCGCATTTAAGGTGGTTGAACGAATGTTAGAACGTATTCCCATCAGCTAAATTTCTATTTTTGCAACATGAAAAAATTTCTTCTTTTATCGAGTATGGTATTGAGCCTCGTAGCTTGTACACAAAACCCTTATGAGATTTCAAATGAGGCTGTAGGTTCTTTAAAAAAGACCGACACCCTAAAAAACATTTTAGAAACATTAGCTACAGATTCGATCTCCATTGACAGTCTAAGGACCGGAGAAATTGTAGGGCTGAGCACCTTCGATGCGAATCAACAACTAAGCCTAAAAATTAGAAGCAACTTTTACGGACTTTCAGAGGTCGTACAAGTATTTGACAAAAGATTTACAACTCCAGAGGGTATAGGAGTAGGAAGCACTTTTGCGGATATCCAAAAGAAATACGACATTATACGAATCACCCCTTCAATCAGAAGTGTTTCAATTGCGGTGAAAGACAAACCCTTTGTATTTCTGATTGATAAAAATGAATTACCCGAAAGCTTACGCTATTCAATGCAGCCACTTGAAGCGGTTCAAATCGACGAGAACATCCCTGTTTCTCAGGTATTAGTGAGCTGGTAATGACGAGAAAAATCATAGCGAAAAGCATCGGTAAATACCTCAACCTTCTATCGTTCATCGCACCCAGCTATACGGCGAAGAAAACACTAGAAATTTTTGCTAAGGTTCGCAAGGGAAAGATCGGAGAAGACAAAACATTCCCTATACTAGAAGAAGGAAAACAGAACCGATTTCATTGCAATGGGCATGAAATTCAACGGTATCACTGGAAAGGATCTGGAAAGAAGATTCTATTACTGCATGGTTGGGAGAGCAACACTCATCGGTGGAGAAATCTAATACGCTCATTAAAGACCCAAGATTTTGATATTCATGCCATAGACGCGCCAGCTCACGGCTACTCTAGTGGAACTTACCACTACCTCACTAATTACGCCGCTGCAGCGACTAAAATGATCGAAGAATACGGTATAGAGATTGTAGTGGGCCACTCAATGGGCGGAATGGCCATGCTTTTTGCAAAAAGTCTAAAACCTCTTGAAACCGTAAAACAATTAGTAAGTATCGGTGCTCCTACTGATTTTTCCCTAATCGTTGCAGGCTATCAAAACACTATCGGGTTTAATAACAGAGTCTACCAGCTACTCGATCAGCTTATTGAGAAAGAGATTAAGGTCGGAATTAAGGAATTTTCAACCTCTAAATTCACCTATGAAAATCTCGGTGAACTCCTGATTCTTCATGATCGCTTAGACCCGACCATACCCCTTTGGCAAGCCGAACGAATTAAAAAGAACGTTGGCGGAGAACTCTTTATCACTGAAGGTTTTGGACACTCCATGCATCAAAAAGAAGTTTGTGAAAAAATAATGAAATTTCTAAACTAACTTTGGTTTATGAACTTAGCTCCTTTTCACCTAGCGATCCCGGTAAATGATTTACCCGCAAACCGCGACTTCTACACGAACATTTTAGAACTTGAAGAAGGAAGAAGCAGTGACCATTGGGTTGACTATAATTTTTTTGGACATCAATTAGTGATTCATTTAGATGAAAACCACACCGGACCTGTCACTGCGAATCACGTTGATGGTAAGTCAGTTCCCGTTCCACACTATGGAATCGTATTAGAGTGGACTGATTTCGACGAATTCGCAAAACGAATCGCAGAAAAAGGGATTGAATTTATTATCGAACCTTACCTGAGATTTGCCGGACAAGTTGGCGAGCAAAAGACCATGTTTTTTAAAGATCCTTCAGGCAACGCTCTTGAATTCAAGAGCTTCAAGGATAGGAGTCAGCTATTCGCTAAATAAGCTACTTTAAGCGTTCCACTTTCGGGCTAAAAGCGTGTTTTTAAGAAGCATCGCTATCGTCATAGGACCTACTCCCCCAGGTACTGGAGTGATAAAAGAGGCTTTTTGTGCAACAGAGTCAAAATCTACATCACCCGTAATGTAATAGCCTTTCTCCTTAGAGGCGTCCTCAACGCGTGTAATTCCCACGTCGATAATTACTACTCCCTTTTTAACCATATCAGCAGTAACAAATCCAGGGACTCCTAATGCAGATACGATGATATCTGCTTGCTGGGTAAGTGATTTTAAATCCTTGGTTCGACTATGAGCCACCGTTACCGTAGCATTACCGTAAGCGCCCTTTTGAGACATTAAAATACTGATCGGTCTTCCGACAATATGCGAACGGCCAATCACCACCACATGTTTACCCTGAGTGTCGATATCGTAACGCTCGATAAGCTGCATGATTCCGAAAGGAGTTGCAGGGATAAAAGTTTCTAGCTCTAAAGCCATTCGGCCAAAATTAGATGGATGAAATCCGTCTACATCTTTCTTAGGATCTATTGCAAGAAGTACTTTTTCTTCATCGATATGTTTTGGAAGAGGCAACTGAACAATATAACCATCTAAGGTGTCGTCTTGATTCAGCTCTTTAATCTTAGTCAATAATTCTGCCTCTGTGGTCTCCTCAGGTAAGCGAATAAGCGAAGAATCGAAACCCACTTTTTCACAAGATCTAACCTTACTACCTACATAGGTTAAACTAGCCCCATCATTTCCAACAAGAACGGCTGCCAAATGTGGCGCACGCTCTCCCTTCGATTGAATAGCCTTTACCTCTTCGGCTATTTCATTTTTAATTTGATTCGCAGTTGCTTTACCGTCAATGAGGACCATATTATCTAGGATTAAATTGTTGCATCATGCGCATGAGGTTTTTTCCTTTACCTCCCTGCATCATTTTCATCATTTTACTCATCTGTTCAAATTGCTTGATGAGTTGGTTAACCTCCTGAATACTTCTACCGCTCCCTTTTGCAATGCGGTTTTTTCTACTCGTATTCAATAGTTTCGGTTGAGAGCGTTCAGCAGGAGTCATCGAGTGAATAATGGCTTCCACATGCTTGAATGCATCATCATCAATATCTACCTGTTGGGTCATCTTAGACATACCTGGAATCATTCCCATGAGGTCTTTCATATTACCCATTTTCTTGATCTGTTGAATCTGTCCTAAGAAGTCATCAAATCCGAAGGTGTCCTTCGCAATTTTCTTCTGGATTTTACGAGCCTCTTCAAGGTCAAATTGTTCTTGAGCTCGTTCAACCAGCGAAACGACATCACCCATTCCAAGGATACGATCAGCCATACGATCGGGGTGGAATACATCAATGGCTTCCATCTTTTCTCCCGTACCGATAAATTTAATCGGCTTATCGACCACCGAACGAATCGATAGTGCGGCACCCCCTCGAGTATCACCATCTAACTTAGTAAGGATTACTCCATCAAAATTAAGTCGATCGTTGAAGGCTTTAGCCGTATTCACCGCATCTTGTCCAGTCATTGAATCGACAACAAAAAGTGTTTCAGATGGCTTTATCGCAGAATGAATAGCTGCAATTTCCTTCATCATTTCTTCATCTACCGCTAGACGACCAGCGGTATCAATGATGACCACATTCTTTCCTTGACTCTTCGCTTCGGCGATACCTGCAAGTGCAATAGCCACAGGATCCTTTTGATCTCTATCTGAATATACAGGTACACCTATTTGTTCTCCGACTACGTGCAACTGGTCAATTGCTGCAGGTCTATATACATCACAAGCAACCAAAAGCGGGTGCTTTGATTTCTTTGTCTTGAGGTAGTTCGCCAATTTTCCAGAGAAGGTAGTTTTACCAGACCCTTGAAGACCTGACATTAAAATCACTGTTGGCGAACTGCTAAGATTAATATCTGCGGCTTCAGAACCCATAAGCTCGGCCAATTCATCACGAACGAGCTTAACCATAAGTTGACCGGGTTGTAACGATTTAAGCACCTCCTGACCGATCGCCTTATCTCTTA
>JAAZVY010000010.1 GCA_018623195.1 Flavobacteriaceae bacterium
AAGACCATTATTGAAGGTGCTACTTATTTCGATATTGAAAAGGATAAAGAAATTCAAGCATCAATCCAACAAGAACGCTTAGAGCTTACCAAATTGATGCTTAAAGTTAAGGCCTCTGGTGCAGAAGTAGTTACCCCAATTCAGAACAAAAAAGAACGTTTCACCTGTGATACGCTATAATCCTATAAAGAACACGATTATGAGATCAATACTTATACTTTGTCTGAGCGCAGCCCTGTCGGTTAGCGCGCAACAAACACCGGCTGATATTCAAAAGGAAGCAATTGCTATCGAAGGTGCTACCATACACACTGGAACCGGTGAGGTTATCGAAAATGGCTTACTAATTTTCGAAAATGGTGTGATTAATTACTCTGGTAAAGCAGACGCAAAAATTGCGCGTCCTGAAAGAGTGATTAAAGCCAACGGAAAACATGTCTATCCAGGTTTTATAGCACCTACAAAAAGTTTAGGACTTGTTGAAATCGATGCCGTTCGAGCAACAGATGACGAAGACGAGATTGGAGAATACATCCCGCACATTCGTTCCATTATTGCCTATAATGCCGAATCTCAAGTGGTTGAATCACTTCGACAAAACGGAATTCTCTTAGGTCAAATAACTCCACAAGGAGGAACGATCTCTGGAAGTTCTTCAGTAGTACAATTCGATGCATGGAATTGGGAAGACGCTGCAATAAAAACAGATGACGGAATTCACCTGAGATGGCCCTCAACCTTAAGAAGAGGACGCTGGTGGGTCGGAGAGCCAAGAGGGTATCAGCCTAATAAAAACTACTTAAAGCAGTGGAGTGGTATCATTGAGTTTTTAGAGCAGGCAAAAGCCTACAATGCTGCTCCTGCGAAAACGACACACCTTCCTTATGCTGCAACTAAAGGATTATTTGATGGCTCGCAACGACTTTATGTGACTGCCGATGGAGAACGTGAAATCTTCGATGCGGTAACTGAGTTAGAAAGAATAGGCATCAGGCACATTGTAATTGTTGGTGGCTATTTTGCAGAAAAACAATTAGATCTTCTAAAGTCTAAATCTATTCCAGTACTCGTTCACAACCCGCACGAATTACCCAATCTTGACGATGACGCCTACGATTTTGTATACGGACTAGCAGCAAGATTACATAAAGCTGGGTTACTAGTAGGAATTCAAAATGCGTCTAAGGCTAATTTCCAAGTTCGCAATCTTCCATTCTACGCTGGCCACAGTGTCAGTTACGGTATTAGCAAAGAGGAAGCCCTAGCGCTAATTTCATCAAACACTGCCAAAATTCTAGGTATAGACGATACTTACGGAACTTTAGAAAGCGGAAAAAGTGCGACCTTATTTATTTCTGAAGGAGATGCCCTAGATATGCGCACCAACCAATTATCCCATGCCTTTATTGATGGTAGAGAAATTTCTTTAGAAACCCATCAAACAGAGCTTTGGAAACGCTATCAAGAAAAATATAGCCGACAAGACTAAATGTATCGAGCCTCAAATGAGGCTCGATTTATTTTTATACCATGCAAGTACTTAGCAGTTCACAAAATAAAATCATCAAAGACCTCATTGCCCTTTCTGAGAAGTCAAAACTTCGCAAACAAAGAGGGCTATTCGTACTCGAGGGAAAACGAGAATTTGAAATTGCCATGAAGTCAGGTTATGATTTGCAAACCGCCTTTGTGCAGCCTGAATTACTCGATGAATCTTCGATTTTTAAACAACTAGAAAATCATTCGAGTTTTGAAGTGACTACTGAGCTTTACGCTAAAATTGCCTATCGCGGATCAACCGAAGGGATCATCTGTATTTTCAAGCAGAAAGATCACCACTTATCGAGGTATCAATTACCCAATACCTGTCCCCTATTTCTAGTGTTAGAGAGCATCGAAAAACCAGGTAATTTAGGGGCGATATTTCGATCTGCGGATGCAGCCAATATCGATGCAGTTATTATTACCGATCCCATTGCCGATCTTTACAACCCCAATTGTTTGAGATCTAGTCTAGGTTGTGCACTAAGCATTCCTTCCATCGTTTGTACTAATGATGACCTCCAGGTATTTTTTAAGGAGAATACCATTCGATCTTATGCAGCGACCCTCCAAAACTCAAACAATTACCTTGAAGAGAACTATACTGAAGCAACGGCCTTTATTGTAGGTTCAGAAGCCAAAGGATTAAAAAGCTTTTGGAGAGAAAACGCATCGCAAAATATCGTTATACCTATGCGTGGCGCAATCGATTCAATGAACGTTTCAGTAGCTGCCTCAATCCTTCTTTTCGAAGCTATTCGTCAGCGAAGTAGTCATTGATAAAGCCCCTTAGTTTTACTAACTTTAATTTATGTTAACCGAAAAAGAGCTCGAGCTAGAAAATAAAGCAATCGTTCAGAAGTATAAAGATCTTCTGAGAACGAGCTATCAGACCTTATCTGAAGAAGACAAAAGTCAGATTAGGCTTGCCTTTGAGGTTGCTGTAGATGCCCATCAAGACCAGCGAAGAAAATCGGGAGAGGCTTATATTTTTCATCCGATTGCTGTTGCTCAAATTGTAGCAGAAGAAATAGGACTAGACGCAACGAGTATTGTTGCCGCCTTACTACATGACGTAGTTGAGGATAGCGATTACACTTTGGAGTATATCGAAGAGCATTTCGGTGAAAATGTTGCAAGAATTGTAAATGGTCTGACTAAGATCGCAGGTCTTAAAAAGGACATGAATAATTACAGTCTGCAAGCAGAGAACTTCAGAAAGATGCTTCTCACCCTAAACGAGGATGTTCGTGTGATCTTGATCAAGATTGCTGATCGCTATCACAACATGTTGACCCTAGAGTCCATGCGTCCCGATAAAAGGGAAAAAATTGCCTCAGAAACCCTCTATATCTATGCACCGCTCGCTCACCGCGTAGGGCTCTACAACATCAAAACGATACTCGAAGACTTAGCACTGAAATATACACAGCCTCAAGTTTTTGAAGCTATACAGAGCCAGATCAGGTCTCAAGCCGATAACAATCAGGAATACATTGAAAACTTTAAGGGTGTCATTGAAGATGCACTTAAAAAGGAGCATATTGACTTCGACGTCAAGGGACGGATGAAATCGGTGCATAGTATACATCGAAAAATGTTAAATCAAAACGTAAGTTTTGATCAGATCTATGACAAGTTTGCCGTCCGAATTATTTACCGTGCTCAACCTGAAGAGGAAAAGTTTTTAGCATGGAAGATCTATTCGATCATCACTGACTATTTTACACCGAATCCGGTTCGTTTAAGAGATTGGATCACTTCGCCGAAAAGCACCGGATATGAAGCCCTACATGTAACTGTAATGGGACCGAATCGAAAATGGGTAGAGGTGCAAATTCGATCAGAGCGAATGCATGAAATCGCTGAAAAGGGTTATGCAGCCCATTACAAGTACAAGCATGGCGAGCAAAAAGATGGTGGGATTGATATTTGGCTCAATCGTTTACAAGAGGCACTTGAAAATTCTAACGGTAATGCGGTTGACTTTGTTGAAGAATTTAAACTGAATCTTTACTCGAAAGAAATATTTGTTTTCACTCCTATGGGTGATCTAGTGTCCCTACCCAAAGATGCTACCCCACTCGATTTCGCCTTTTACGTTCATACCGAGGTAGGTATGAAAACAAGAGGAGCTCGTGTTAATAATAAACTGGTACCTCTTAGCACTACTTTAAAAAGTGGAGATCAAGTCGAGATTATCACTTCTGAGAATGCGAAACCGACCACAGCATGGTTAGACTACTGCAGAACTGCAAAAGCCCTTTCTAAAATTAGATCGAGTCTAAATGCCGAGAAGAAGTCTGTCGCTGATGAAGGAAAAGAAATATTGCGCAGAAAACTTCGCACGCAAAAGATCAAATGGAATGAAGAAACAGTGAATAAACTGGTGAATCATTTCAAACTAAAAACCTCCCAAGATTTATTCTATCGAGTAGCAACAGGAACGATTACCAATGGTATGATCAAGTCCTTTGCTTCACGCTACCACAATGCACTTATTAGCTTTTTCACCTCTAAACTTCAAAGAAATAATAAGTCAGCAGAAGGTACATATGCCGATACAGAACTGAGCACAAAGCTTGATTTACTTGTTTTTGGAGATGAAGAAGAAAGACTAGACTATACTTTGTCAACAGAATGTTGCAAACCCATTCCTGGAGATGAAGTATTCGGCTTTTTGACGGTGAATGATGGTATCAAGGTCCACAAGAAGAATTGTCCAAATGCAGTTTCTCTTCAATCGAAATTTGCCTATCGAATTATGAAAGCTCGCTGGATTGATTCGACACAAGAAGACTTTTATGCAGATATTAGCATTAGTGGAATTGATAAACTTGGGCTAGTCAACAGTGTTACTCAGGTGATTTCTGATCAAATGCATGTTGGAATGAAATCACTTCAATTCTCAGAAAAAGGAGGAACCTTTTCAGGAAGTATTCGGGTGATTGTCAAGAATAATGAAACCCTACAGAAACTTATCAACAAACTGAAGAAAATCAATGGAGTCGATAGAGTAATTCGTACTTAAATTTGGCCTACTTTAGCACTTTGGATTTTTTCGGATAAAATTTATGGATTCATCCAGCAATCAAGAAATAGTCAAGCAAGTTTTCACCAAGTTTTTGGAAGAAAATAGTCACCGGAAGACGCCGGAACGCTATGCTATACTCCATGAGATTTACAATAGCGAAGATCACTTCGACGTAGAGTCGCTCTATTTTAAAATGAAACAAAAGAACTATCGCGTTTCAAGGGCAACTCTCTACAATACCATCGAATTATTGTTAGAATGCAAATTGGTTCGAAAACACCTTTTTGGAACCGGTCAAGCACAATACGAGAAGTCATATTTCGACCGTCAGCACGATCATGTGATTTTAACAGATACGGGAGAGGTAATGGAATTTTGTGATCCAAGAATTCAATCTATAAAACAAACTATCGAGGAAGTCTTCGATATCAAAATCAATAATCACTCACTGTACTTTTACGGGGAGAGAAAATCATCATCAAAAGAATAATCGAGCAACTATGGTAGATTTATTACTCGGCCTTCAGTGGGGAGACGAGGGAAAAGGAAAGATTGTTGACGTATTAACGTCGAATTACGATATCATCGCAAGATTTCAAGGAGGACCAAATGCCGGCCATACTTTAGAATTTGACGGAAACAAGCACGTACTGCATACTATTCCTTCGGGAATCTTTCATGAAAATGCAAAGAATGTCGTAGGTAACGGTGTAGTTATCGACCCGGTGATTTTTGCCAAAGAGTTAGAAAAACTTGCTCCTTACGGTATGAATCTAGCCGATAAGCTCCTTATATCGAGAAAGGCACATCTCATTCTTCCGACCCATAGACTGCTAGACGCTGCCTCAGAAGCTGCTAAAGGAAGTAAGAAAATTGGATCAACACTGAAAGGAATCGGCCCAACTTACATGGATAAGACAGGCCGTAATGGTATCAGAGTTGGAGATTTAGAATTTTCTGACTGGAAAGACCGCTATCGTCAACTCGCTGACAAGCATCTTCAGATGATTGAGAATTACCATGTAGCCCTAGATTTTGATTTAGACTCGCTTGAGAAAGAATTCTTTGCAGCGGTTGAAGTACTTACTTCATTACCACTAATCGACAGCGAGCAATACTTCGCAGAAGCGCAAAAACAAGGAAAGCAAATCTTAGCAGAAGGTGCCCAAGGATCTCTTCTAGATATCGATTTTGGTACTTATCCATTTGTTACCTCCTCAAATACAACAGCGGCAGGAGCATGTACTGGTCTAGGTATTGCACCCAATAAAATCGAAAATGTAATCGGTATTTTCAAGGCCTATGCCACACGTGTAGGTAGTGGTCCTTTCCCGACTGAATTATTTGACGCTGATGGTGAAACCCTTGGCCGCGTTGGTAACGAATTTGGAGCGACTACAGGTAGACCTAGAAGATGCGGATGGATCGATTTAGTTGCTTTAAAATACGCCATAACCATTAATGGGGTGACTGAACTTAATATGATGAAAGCCGATGTATTGAGCGGGTTTGAGCAAATCAAAGTTTGTACCCATTACGAATATAATGGAGAAAAAATCGCGCATCTTCCTTTCGATATTGACGAAAAATATGTCAAGCCAGTTTACGAGACCTTAGAAGGATGGCAAGAAGATTTAACAGGTATTAAAAGTGCGAGTGAACTTCCTAATGCGCTCAACCATTACATCGAATACCTCGAGAAGCATCTTGAAGTGCCTATTACAGTGGTTTCAGTTGGACCCGATCGAACTCAGACATTATTCAGAAAAGCATGAAAAGGCTAGTGACACTCGGCCTAGTGCTTGTTTGTCACTTTGCAGTTGCTCAATCTGAAGAAACTGCAAAAATAGAGGTACTCTATGGAGGATACTTCTCTAAATCAGAGGATAAATATCCAGGGGCTTCCATTTTTGAAAGAGATGAGTCAGGACCCGTTCGATTCAGACACAAAGGAGCCTTATTAGATTGTGACATCGCCTACTTATATGCGGATGAAAATCGCCTTGAAGCTTATGGGAATATCGTATTCAATCAAGGAGACACACTTATATTAAATTCTAAAGAATTAATATACAGCGGAATAACAAGACTTGCCGAAGCCAGACAAAAAGTTCGATTAACGAGCCCTACTTCTACCCTTACCACAGAAACCCTCTATTTTGATCGCAAGAATCAAGAGGCTTACTATCCTTCGTTCGGTACGCTCGTTGATGAAGAAAACACCTTAAAGAGTAATAAAGGAAGGTATCTAATCGAACAATCACTATACCGTTTTGAGGAGTCGGTCACCTTAGAAAACGAGAAATTCAACCTTATTTCTGATCGCCTTGACTATCATACCGAAGATGAGGTTGCGGATTTTTTTGGTCCTACCACAATTACTGGTGAAGACTACACCTTTTATTTCGAACAAGGGAGTTATGACACTAAAAAAGAAAGGGGTTATGGAAAAACAAACACCATAATCAACTATGATTTAAGGAAGCTCTTCGGAGATTCTATCTATTTCAATCAATTAGAGAATTATGCCGCAGCGAGCGGTCAAGTAAAAGTTTTAGACTCAATTAATGAAAGTCGATTATCCGCTGAATTTGCTGAAATATTTAAAGCAAAAGACTCGCTTGTGGCTACAGGCGAGGCGATCATCGCAAAGAGCGTTGAAAGCGATTCTCTATACGTTCACGCCTCTTATCTCTTTGTAACAGGGCCCGATAAGGCAAGAGATCTTTTTGCTTATCCAAATGCTAGATTTTTCAAAACAGACTTCAGTGGAAAGAGTGACAGTATCGTAGTAACGAATGAAAAAGGGATTACCGAGCTTATTGGAAATCCCATTATTTGGAGTGGTGAAAGTCAACTCACAGGGAACTACATCTACTTTACAAACACCCCTGAAACCAATGCTCTTGACTCCCTATATGTTATAGAAAACGCTTTCATTGCAACTCTAGACACGATCGCTCAAATAGGATATAACCAAGCCAAAGGAGTTAATCTACAAGGTAAATTCTTGTCGAACGGATTAGAAAGCGCAGTTCTCGACAAAAACGCCGAAGTAATCTATTACTTATACGATGACAAGGGCGCCCTAATCGGAATCAATCAAACCACTTGCAGTGCCATTCGATTAAATTTTGAAGAAGGCGAGATCAGCAGGATTACCTTTCTTCGAAATCCGAATGGAACCCTTTACCCCTATGCTGATTTCCCAGAAGATCAAAAGCTACTTGAAGGGTTTCAATGGTTTGGCGAAGAACGAACTCGGGATTTAGAATCTTTTATTGAAAAAATTAAAGGTTTAAAGAAATGAGTCGTTTAGAACAGTTTAAATCTTTATTAGCTCCTACAACGGAGCACCCCCTTGGATTAGAGATCAAGAAGGCACGAGGTAGTTATCTCTATGATGTTAATGGAAAACGCTACTTAGATTTAGTAGCGGGTGTATCTGCTGTAAGTGTAGGCCATGCTAATTCGAGAGTTCGAAGGGCCGTTAATCGACAAATGCGAAAGCATAGTCACGTGATGGTGTACGGAGAATTTATTCAAGAAGTCGTTCTAAGTTACGCGAAGAAATTAACCGATGCTTTAGAACCTGAATTATCAAATGTATACCTGGTAAACTCAGGAACAGAAGCGGTTGAAGGTGCCTTGAAACTCGCTAAGGCGGTTACAGGGAGAACACAAACTATCGCCGCTAAGCAAGCTTATCATGGCAATACCTATGGAAGCCTTAGTTTAATGGATTACAAGGAACGTATCAACCCGTTCAGGCCTCTATTACCCGGTATAGGCCATATCACTTTTAATGAGGAAAGAGAATTAGAACATATTACTTCTGAGACGGCTGCTGTAATTCTAGAAACTATTCAAGGTGGAGCTGGTTTTATTGAACCTAAAAATGGATACCTAAAAAAGGTCAAAGCTCGCTGTGAGGAGGTAGGAGCCCTTTTGATACTGGATGAAATTCAACCAGGTTTTGGCCGAACAGGAGAACTTTTTGCTTATCGACACTATGGAATCACCCCTGACATCTTAGTGATTGGAAAAGGAATGGCTGGTGGTTTACCCATAGGCGCATTCGTTAGTAGCAAGGAAAACATGAGCTTACTGGGCTATAAACCACGCCTAGGTCACATTACCACCTTCGGCGGGAATCCTGTAATCGCCGCTGCAGCACTTGCTACCTTAGAAGAAATAGAAGTCAAGAAATATCAAAGCAAAGCCATACAGCATGAAGCTCTAATTAGAGCATCTTTAAAACATCCACTTATTAAAGAGATTCGTGGTAAAGGTCTAATGTTAGCCCTAATTCTCAAAGAGCCTGAAATCGCCAATCACTTAGTCATTGAGGGAATGAAGGAAGGGATCATTCTTTTTTGGCTCTTATACGAGAAAAGAGCGGTTCGCATCACCCCACCATTGAGTATATCAGAGAAAGAATTGAAAAAAGGTTGTACTACCATCTTATCGATACTTGACCGTTACGCTTGTTAACTAAAGTGTTGATAATTCAATCGGTTTTCTGACCCCACCCCCATAAGGTATAGGTAAATTTAAAATACCAATAAGTTATTATGGGCAACCCTAACGAACATCCTGAACAAGCCATACGAAAGTTCGAATCTATGCTTCAAACGGATGACGTTTATTTCTTTGATTCAGAAGACTTTGAAGAAATCATCCATCACTATTTAGGCGAAGGCAAGACCCTCCTAGCAAAGCGTGCTTTAGAGATGGGAAAGGCGCAGCACCCACAGGCGATTGAACTTAAATTTTTAGAGATAGAGATACTCGTCTCCGAGGATAAACTAGATCAAGCAAGAATGCTCATCGAAGAAATAGAAATCTTCGATCCTATGAATGAAGAATTGTTCATTCAAAAAGCAAATATCTTATCGAAAAGCGACGATCACCAAGGAGCTATAGCTATCCTAAACAAAGCGCTCGAGTTCTGTCCAGAGTCCTTTGATGTACATTCTTTATTAGGCCTAGAATACCTTTACTTAGATGCTTTTGAAGAAGCCATTCCTCATTTTGCTACCTGTTTAACTTTGGATTCAACCGATTACGCTTCGATGTATAATCTCGTTTACTGTTATGAATTCACTGAAGGTTATGAGGAGGCGATCAGTTACTTGAACAATTATTTGGAGCAAAATCCTTACAGCGAAGTTGCTTGGCATCAATTAGGCAAGATGTATGTAGCATTGGAAAAATTTCAAGAAGCTTTAGCCGCTTTTGACTTTGCGATTATATCCGACGATCGATTTAGCGGGGCGTACTACGAAAAGGGATATGTTCTTGAAAAGCTGGGCAGATACAATGAAGCTATTGAAAATTATGAGTGCTGTTTCGAATGGGATGCTCCTACTCCACAAGCGTATTTAAGAATTGGATATTGTCATCAAAAATTAGGTAATCACTCACTGGCAGAACAATACTTTTATAAGACCGTACATTTAGATCCATTATTGGATAAAGGTTGGCTAGCCCTCACCAAGTACTATTTTGTTACTGGAGACCTTCTAAAGGCACAAGAACACATCAACAAAGCGCTTAATATCGATGGTGAAAATGCCCTTTATTGGAGAAGAGCAGCACACATCTACCACAGTTTAGGAGAAATCGAGAAAGCGGACTATGCTTTTGAACAGAGCATCGAGTTAGGCAACTTCGAATTCAACAGTTACCTTAAATGGATCAGCATTCAACTCGAACAAAAAGATTATTCGAGAGCCATTGAATGTCTTTTAGAGGCCTTAGAGCATCATCCTGAGGAAGCAGCGCTTCTGTTTATTAAGTCAGGTATACACGCGCTCTTAGATGAAAGAGATGAAGCACAAAACACACTGTGTCAAGCGATGCGTTTAGATGCATCCGCTGCTGATTATTTTTATTTCTACTTTGAAGAAATGAGTGAACTGGATTGGCTGAAGTCTTATTTAGAAAAGAAGAAGCCTTCAGGGGCTGCTTAAGGTACCTCAGTTCACATAGCATAAGCTTATGAATCTTAAAAAATCACTTACACTCTT
The DNA here is from genome assembly GCA_018623195.1 of Flavobacteriaceae bacterium. Lineage (GTDB taxonomy): Bacteria > Bacteroidota > Bacteroidia > Flavobacteriales > Flavobacteriaceae > UBA3478. Next base: position 10,609 of record JAAZVY010000010.1, read on the forward strand.
TTTGAAAGGTATGGCTATGGGTGCTGCCGATGTAGTACCTGGAGTATCAGGTGGTACAATAGCTCTTATTAGTGGCATCTATCCCAAACTTCTAGACGCCATTAGCAATATAAAACCTAGCCTGCTCAGCGAACTATCCGATAAAGGATTCGCCTTTGTTGCCGAGAAAATTCATTTAAAATTTCTAATTACTCTATTTGCAGGGATTTTCGCAAGTGTATTAACCTTAGCAAAAGGAATTAGCTACTTATTAGAATTTCATCCTATCTTAATTTGGAGCTTTTTTCTTGGTCTAATTCTAGGCAGTATTTTTCTCATGGTAAAGCAGATAAAGGGTAAACGAAGTTTAGCCATTATTGCTGGTTTATTAGGAATGTTACTAGCCGCAGGTGTTGGTTTTTTACCTGTAGGAGAAGATACTTCAACCCTTCCTTACCTCTTTCTTTCAGGCGCACTAGCGATTTGCGCCATGATCTTACCAGGGATCTCTGGTTCATTCATACTAGTGATATTAGGGAGTTATGAGCCTATTCTTCAAGCCGTTCATCAAAGAGATCTTAAAACTATTGCAGTGGTCGGAGCTGGAGCAATTATTGGTTTGCTTTCATTCGCCCAAATTCTGAAATGGTTCTTTCATAGGTACCCTAACGCAACATTAGCATTAATGACCGGTTTTATAGCAGGATCTATACCTGCGGTCTGGCCATGGAAAGACAGTGCTAGTGGCGGTCTGTATCTACCCAGTTTAGGTTTAGATAGTGATCAACTACTACTAGCGATCGTATTGTCGCTTTTAGGCCTATTCTTGATCATAGGATTAGAAAAGGCTTCAAGGTTGGGGAACACAAACTAGATTATAAAACCATACTGTATTGAAGAAAGAACGTTCCTTATTTGATCTTATTGCACTGGTCTTCAAAGGAATGCTAATGGGTGCTGCAAACAAAGTACCTGGGGTTTCAGGAGGAATTATCGCTTATGTAGGTGGGTTTTACGAAGAATTTATCTACTCCCTGAAGCAATTTAATGGAAAGGCTGCTTCCCTCCTATTCAAAGGAGATCTGAAAAATTTCTTTCGACACGTTAATGGCAAGTTTCTCAGTTTACTAATACTGGGCATGTTAATCAGTTATTTCAGTGTTGCACAGGCGCTAGATTACTTGATTACTCATTACGAAATATGGGTTTGGTCTTGTTTTTTCGGAATGATCTTAGGGTCTGTACACTTTATTGCTAAACAGTTTGACACATGGTCAACCGAAATTCTTTGGGGAATAGGGTTGGGTGGAATCGTTGGTGTTATGCTAGCCTTTATCCCTCCAATCGCACCCAATGACCATTTGCTGTTTGTATTCCTATGCGGTATGATTAGTGTTACTGGAATGACCCTACCCGGGCTTTCTGGATCATTTTTGCTTATCCTACTAGGAAACTACGTGTTATTATTGGTCGATTCAGTGAATGCGCTATATCTAAGTTTTAGTTATCTGATCAAAGGAGATTTTCAATTGCTTCAAGAATCTGAAAACATTAGACTTCTTAAAGTGTTAGCCGTATTTACATTGGGTTCCATTACCGGTTTAGTGTCCCTTTCTCATTTGCTTGTTTATGTTTTGAAGAAGTTTAGAAAATTAACTACATCAATTATTCTAGGCTTTATTATTGGTTCAACACCTGTGGTTTGGCCATGGAAAAAAGCTATTTATAAACTTTCTGAAACTGGGCAGTACCTTATGGATAGTGATGGTCACAAAATTGTGAGTAATTATTCTAGATATTGGCCTGACTGGTCAACTTCAGAATCAATACTTGCCATGGTATTTATGGTGACCGGATTTCTTATTGTATATTCCATTGAATATTATGGAAGGTACAGAAGCACTTAATTTTGGACTGATCGGGAGAAATATTGAGTACTCCTTTTCTAGAGCTTTTTTTAAAGAAAAGTTTGAGCACTTAAATCTCCCTCATCACTATCAAAACTTTGATCTTCAAAGTCTTGAAGATTTAGAAAAAGTTTGGGAAACCAAAAATCTAAAAGGATGTAATGTCACCATACCCTATAAACAAGAGATCATTGCACATCTCGATTTACTAAGCCCCGAAGCCACTGAAATTGGGGCTGTAAATTGTATCCATATTGAGAATAATAAACGAGTAGGATACAATACGGACGCCTATGGTTTCTCAACCTCGTTCAAACCCTTAGTTCGTGCTGAAGATCAAAATGCAATTGTTCTGGGAGCAAATGGAGGCGCTGCAAAAGCAGTGATTTACGCGTTAGAATCGATGGAGATCAGAGTTACCAAAATAGGAAGACAGTTAAGCGATGAAATTGATTTCACCTATGATGAATTAGATAAAGAACTCATCGAAAGCCACCAAATCATTATCAATTGTACGCCTCTTGGAACCCATCCTAATGTAGATCAAAAGCCAAACATTCCATACCCTCACCTTAATTCTAAGCACTATCTCTTTGATTTAGTTTATCGACCAGAAAAAACAGCTTTCCTAAAAGAGGGTGAAGCTCGCGGCAGTAGAATTTGCAATGGATCAATGATGCTAAAATGGCAAGCCGAAAAATCATGGGAAATATGGAATTCCCTTTGAGTGCATAAGCATTTGTTTAACTTTGCCTAAGAACCTAAGAGAAACGGGTATGGAAAATCAGGATCAGTCTGCAGAGAAATCAACCTTAGCATTTGAGTTAATTGAACTTAAACCAGATAGCTACAACCACCTAGAACCAGATAATTTAGTTGGAGAGTTACAGCGTCTGTTAATCAACGCTCCTGTGGAAAAAATCGGCAAGCATGTTTCTCAAATTAAACGTGTGTTCGACACCAAGCTAAAGGAACTACAGGAAAAGGAAAAAGCGGCTTTCCTAGCAAATGGTGGAAATGAAATCGATTTTCACTTTCAATCGAAAAGCGCTAAGGATTTTCAAGAGCTTTATCGGGAATACAGACAAAAGAAAGAAGCGTTTCGAGTCAACTTTGAAAGACAAATTCAACAGAATCTTCAAACAAAACAAGAAATTATTGAAGAAATCAAATCGTTAATTTCTACCGAAGAAAATATCAATACGACCTTCTCTCAGTTTAGAGATTTGCAAACTAAATGGAGAGCAACTGGCCCTGTTCCAAAAACTGAAAACGATAATCTTTGGGCAAACTATCACCATCACGTAGAACGTTTTTATGATTTTCTAGACTTAAATCGTGAGCTTCGAGATAAAGATTTCAAATATAATTATGATGAGAAGATTAAAATCGTAGAACGAGCAGAAGCCTTAATCAACGAAGCTGATTTTCAACAGGCTTACAATGAACTACAACAACTTCATCGTATTTGGAAAGAGGAACTTGGTCCTGTAAGCAAAGAACATCGTGCAGGTATATGGGAACGTTTTAGCAACGCAACCAAAGTAATGCATGATAAGAGACAAGAGTTTCAAAAAAAGAGAGAGGAAGAAATTAAAACCCGTCTCACCCAAAAAAAAGAACTTTTAGAGGATCTTAAACGTGAATCGGCAACCCTTGCCACTTCACACCAAGGCATACAATCTCAATTTAAAAAACTAGTTTCTATTAGAGAATCGTTTTATCAAATAGAAGGGGTACCCTATTCGCTTCAAAAGCCACTGATAGCCGAGTTAAAAAAGCAATTTGGTCAGTTTTCAAAGGCTAAAAACGTTTTTTATAAGAATCAGAAAAAAGAACAAAAGATTCGAATTGCTCAAAAAAAGGAGCTCATTGAAAAGGCAGAATCACTAAAAGATTCGGACAATTTCGATGAAACAACTCCTTTATTTATAGCCTTACAAAAAGATTGGAAAGCGATAGGGCCAATTCCTCGAAAGATTGGTGATCCACTCTGGAAAACCTTTAAAGCAACGTGTAATCATTATTTTGACCGATTACATGGCAATGCTAAAGTATCTAAACAAAAGCAAAGCCCCTTAGATAAGGTCTTCAACGAACGTTCTCATTTGAAAAAACAAATGGAGGAGGTTATTGCCGAAATTCGTCAGCTTGAAAACAACCTCGAGTTTTTCAATAGCGATGATGCAAGCAACCCCCTTATTGCCTCTGTTCTGAAAAATATAGAAAAGAAGAAGTTAGAACTTAACAAACTACAAGATCAGCTTAAAAAACTCAATGTAGAACGAAATAAGCTTCAAAAAGAACAAGAAGAAGCCGCAGCGGCCGAAGAACAAGCACAAGCCGATAAAGAGCAATCAGAAGACTAATATTCAAATAAAAAAGGGGCTCTATACAAAGCCCCTTTTTTATTTAAGTAAGTAATCGGTTCTATTTCGCAATATTTACTGATCTAGTTTCACGTATAACAGTAACCTTTACTTGACCTGGATAGGTCATCTCGGTTTGAATTTTTTGTGAAAGCTCAAAAGAAAGTTCTGCCGCTTTATCATCACTTACTTTTTCGCTACCTACAATCACACGTAACTCTCTTCCCGCTTGAATAGCATAAGCCTTTTCAACACCTTTAAATCCTAACGCAGCATCTTCAAGATCTTTAAGTCGTTGAATGTAACTGTCTAAAACTTGTCTTCTTGCACCCGGTCTTGCACCTGATATAGCATCACAAACTTGAATAATCGGAGATAGTAAACTCGTCATTTCAATTTCATCGTGGTGGGCACCAATAGCATTACAAACTTCTTTATGCTCCCCATACTTTTCAGCCCACTGCATACCTAAAATCGCGTGTGGAGTTTCAATATCAACCTCAGCCATAGGAACCTTTCCAATATCATGAAGAAGACCAGCGCGCTTGGCTAATTTCGGATTTAGACCCAACTCTGCCGCCATTACACCACAAAGTTTGGCAACTTCTCTAGAGTGTTGTAATAGATTTTGACCGTAAGAGGAACGATACTTCATTCGTCCGACCGCCTTGATGAGTTCTGGATGTAGGCCATGAATACCTAAGTCGATCACGGTACGTTTACCAATCTCAACAATCTCTTCGTTAATCTGAGATTCTGTCTTCTTAACAACCTCTTCAATACGTGCCGGGTGAATTCTGCCATCAGTCACTAAACGGTGCAGCGACAACCGTGCAATCTCTCGACGTACACTATCGAAACACGAAAGAATAATTGCCTCAGGAGTATCATCAACAATAATTTCAACTCCAGTAGCCGCCTCAATAGCACGGATATTTCTACCTTCTCTACCAATAATTCTACCCTTTACGTCATCTGATTCAAGGTTAAAAACAGAAACGCAATTTTCAACGGCTTCTTCGGTTCCAATTCGCTGAATCGTCTTTATAACCACTTTTCGGGCCTCTTGTTGAGCTGTCATCTTAGCTTCTTCAACGGCATTTTGAATGAATGCCATGGCGTCAGTCTTCGCTTGATCCTTCAGTGAATTTACCAATTCGGCTTTAGCGTCATCTGCAGATAGTCCCGAAATCACTTCGAGTTGCTTCACCTGGTTTTGGTGCATCTTTTCGATCTCTTGTTCTTTGCGCTCTAAACGCTCTATTCGACCTTCAATCTGATTTAAGTCTTTCTCCAATTGCTCGTTAAGCACTCTATTTTTCTTAAGCTCGGAGCCTACTTGTGATTCCTTATCACGAATGCGTTTTTCAGCCTCAGCCATTTTCTTGTCTTTAGCTAAAATGACTTTTTCATGTTCTGCTTTTAGTACTAAGAATTTCTCCTTGGCTTGAAAAATCTTATCCTTTTTAATTTGTTGCGCATCTTTTTCAGCTTCCTTTAAAATTGATTTAGCTTCTTTTTGAGCACTAACCAGAGCTGCCGCTCCTTTGCGTTTTTGAAGTAATATGGTAATCGCATAGCCGACTAATAAGCCCGCTACCGCACCAATTATCACATTTATCATTGAATCCATTGTCTTAATTTATATTAATAAAAAACCCGCATTGAAGGTTTTGTACAAACTCCGTTAAGTACAAGTTTAGAGCTATCCTACTACTTGAAAATCTCGGACTAGCGAGCACGATCGTGCAATAGGTCATCACTCTTTAGAAATTAATCTTCGTTGAGTTTGTCAAAAAATAAACAATGCGGGTAATCTTACTCCGTAATCACTACTGATTCAATTCAGAATCAATGGTTTGCACAAGTAAATTTAGACGAGAAATACTGTCGTTGATTTGTTGTTGAAGACCCGATCGCTGATTTGAGGAATTAGCAAACTGTAAAGCGCACATGGCCAATACATCTTGCTTATCACTAACCGCGTAGCTCTTCTCGAACTCCTTTACCATTTGCTGCACGCTGTTAGCGGCCTGTCTTAGACCCTCTTCTTGCGAGGCAGCTATCGAAAGTGGATAGACTCGATCGGCAATAGATACTTTTATTTTTTGCTTTTCGCTCATTCCACTTTTTGTATTAATCAAGCGTGTCTATACACGACTGTATTTCTTTGACTAGACGATCAATTTTATTTTCTACGTCTGTTTTGTCTAAAGGATTACCCTTATCACTTGCACTTCTATTGGCCTCTTGAAGTTTCTTTTGAGAAATCCCAAGGGCTTCTTCCTTAACCAGGAGCGCTCTTTTCAATTGCTCAATTTCTAACCTTAAAGCCTGATTTTCTGATCGCTGGTAGTTGAGGCGTTCAATTAATAACTGAACTCTTTTCTCAACTGCACCCAATGTTTCAAAAAAGGTATTCATAAAGTACAGGCGATTTTAACAAAGGTAATCAAGTATCGTTGGCAAAGCAATATTTAACTTTGATTGGATTTGTATTTTTTGGTAATAACACCTTTATTCGTGAGTATGTCTCGAATTTTTTCAAAAATTCTATATAGTTTTATTTTAACTATCTGTATTTCAACATCTTATTCCCAAGATAGTTTACACTCGATTACGGAGTTGAATTTAAAAGATCATCCGCCCATAGAAATTCCATTACGTTATTCAGGAACCTATGGTGAATTACGACCCAATCATTTTCATGCGGGAGTTGATCTAAAAACGCAAGGAAGAGAAGGATTTCCTGTATACGCGGTAGAAGATGGTTTTTTATCTCGAATAAAAGTAGAAACGGGGAGTTATGGCAAAGTGATTTACCTAGATCATCCTGAATTAAATAAAACCACCGTTTATGCTCACCTCAATCGATTTAGTCCTAAAATTCAAAGTTACATTAAGGGTGAACAGTACCTTCACCAAACCTATGAGATACAACGTTATTTAAGACCCTCTCAAATTCCCGTTAAAAAAGGAGAAATTATCGGTTACTCGGGAAATACGGGAAATTCGTTTGGACCACACCTACATTTTGAAGTACGCGATAGGGAATCAGAAGAACCGATGAATCCTCTTCAATTTGGCTTAGAAGCTGCAGACCACGACCCTCCGACTATTCAAGGATTTTACTTGTATGAGTCTGAAGAACCTCAAGTGGTAACCACCTTTGAAAATCGAACCATGATCGCTTTAAAGACCATTGAAGAACGTATTCATTACTCAGCAACAGATACCATTGACGTTCAGGGGTATTACAGTTTTGGAATACAATCATTCGACCGGCTTGATCTATCTGCAAATAAGAATGGATGGTATCGATTAGAGCTCATGCGCAATGATAGTCTCATTTCTGAACTAACTATTGATCGATTCAATTTCACTGAAAACCCATTGATCAACAGAAGTATTGATTATCAATTCTATGAAACTTCAAATAATCGCGTACTCTTAACCACAAAAGAAACGAGTAATCCACTTGGTTTTTTTAAAAACAGTCCATCATCGGAGCTGTTTAAGGCAGAGGTAGGTAAAATAGATGATTGGAAACTAACACTCAGTGATTACTCAGGAAACACCTCAAGTATTCATTGGACCACAAAAGGAATTCGTGGCGTGAAAAAGATGAGCATACCTTTTGGTAATTCTACAATAAATCAACATGCGAATAATCAACTTTTAGAAGCTCAACTAATTGCAGTTGAGAATAGTATTTATAGCATTGAAGATCTAGACTTTCGTTTATCTGGAGATACCCTATCTATTGGACCGAAGGATGTACTCGTTCGAAATCCATTACTTCTAAAAATTATTGCAAAAGAAATCAAACAAAAACCGAGCTGGCTGAGTTATGCCTTCTTCGGTAGAATAGGTAAAAAAAGAACCAACTTTATTCGCAAAGTCGAATCAGACACTCTTTCGATTACCCTTCGAAATACAGGAGACTTCCACTTCGCCTATGACTCCATTGCCCCAGTAGTTACCCCGAGAAACTTCAGCTCAGGTCAAGCGATTAATGGGTACCGCTATCTTGAGATCGAAGCAGAAGACAAGGAGACCGGGATTAAGAGTTTCGAAGGATATCTTGACGGACAATGGATTCTATTCGAACATGAACCTAAACAGAATCGTTTTACCTTTGATACCTCGGACATTTTATTAATACCAGGAGTTCACACCCTCGAATTTGAAGTTGAAGATCTCCTAGGAAACAAGGCTAAAAAAACATTTAGTCTCACCATCAACTAATATGAAAAAATTGCTTTTAGGCCTCCTGCTTACCTTGTGCACTACAAACCTTATTGTCGGGCAGAAAAGCAGTTTTATACATCCCGAATTTAAAAGCATTACCGAATCCCACAAAGTAATTGCTGTGGTTCCTTTTGACATTGATTTAGACCTGTCGCTATCTGAATTAAAACGCAGACAACTTTCTGAAGAAGAGGGAGCTAGTTTACAAAAAGAATTAACCTACTACATCGAGAGTCAAATCGACGCTTTGAATGTAACGATTCAACCGTACGAAGAAACCTTAGCTCATATGCGTTCTTCTGGTATTGACTATAGAAGCTCCCTTTTAATGGAGTCTAATGACTTAGCCCGTAAACTAAAGGTCGATGCAGTCATTCGAGGAAGCCTGTCCCTTAGTGTTTTATTATCAGAAGGAATAGAAAATCAGTTTTCTTGGATCGATTTATGGGTACTCTCTCCTTCCTTTGGTCGAATTACACTAAAGCTCGTCGACGGTCAATCATCAAAATTACTCTGGCGACACGAAAAGGTTATCGATCGAACCACAGGGAAAAATACTCGTGAGCTGGTTGAGAAAATGATGAAGCAAATCGCAAGAAATTTTCCCTACGCCAAATAACTAGCTAAAGTATCAATTACGTAATCCACCTCTTCTACGGTGTTGTAGATAGAAAAAGAAAAACGTAGAGAGGGAAAATTATCGGCGGCAATCGCACGAAGTACGTGAGAGCCCGTATTACTTCCAGACTGACAAGCACTACCCTGGGAACAAGCAATACCTTTTAAATCTAAATGAAAAAGAAGTAAGGTTGCTTTATCACCGGTAATCGGAAGTCTTAAATTTACAAGAGTATAGGTACTGCGATCAAGATTACTACATCCTCCATTTAGAATTGCTTCTGGAAGACGCGACTTCACCCCGTCAATAAATCTCTTTTTTAAGGATAGAACATACTCTTTCTCTTCAGCCAAATTTTGATAAGCCAAAGTGAAGGCTTTCTCCATACCTAAAATATTGTGAACACTTTCAGTACCTGCCCGAAATCCCTTTTCTTGACCTCCTCCTACTATTAACGATTTGAGATGAACATCCGAGCGCATATACAAGAATCCGATTCCCTTAGGACCATGAAACTTATGTGCAGCAGCGCATATAAAGTGTATCGGGGTTTTGGATAAGTCCCAATGGTAATGTCCGACCGATTGAACCGTGTCCGAGTGAAAAAGTGCTTGATGGGTTATACATAGATCAGCAACTTTCTCTACCTCTAGTAAATTCCCGATTTCATTATTCACATGCATCAAGCTCACCAGAGTTTTGGGTGCACCTTCGCGAGAGAGTTTATTTTCTAAATCTTTGAGGTCTACGTAGCCTTGCGCATCGATTTCGACTAATTCAAGTGCTATTCCATATTCCTCAGCCACCGCCTCTGCAGCGTGTAATACCGCGTGATGCTCAATCGATGAAGTGATGATTCGCTTTACTCCTAGATCTCTTACTGCGCAACGAAGAACCATATTGTCCGCTTCTGTTCCACCAGAGGTGAAATAAATTTCACTGGGCTTTGCTCCTAAAGTGGTTGCGATTGATTTTCTAGCTTTTTCGATTAAGGCTTTTGCTGATCTTCCAAACGAATGGGTCGATGACGGATTACCAAATTGTTCGCTAAGGGATTCAGAAATGGTAGTTACAACCTCGGGGCGTAACGCTGTAGTTGCAGCATTATCAAAATAAACTGGAGTCATTTATCAAAGGTACGTTTTGATTCAAGAAAACAGACTTTAAATAGCCTGTTCAGAGTAGAATTTAATGCGATATAAACGAATTTCTTCTTCTTCAAAATCTTCTTCTAATTCAGCGATAGCGTCCTCCAGACTATTCGAACTAGCCTCAATGAAATAATCATGAAGTTCTTCTTGAGAGTCATCATCTAACAATTCGTCAACCCAATAACCAATATCGAGCTTGGTTCCACTAAAAACAATCTGTTCCATGATTTGGAGCAATTCTTCCTGAGTAATTCCTTTAGAAGAGGCAATATCGTCAAAAGCCAATTTTCGGTCTACACTTTGTATGATATATAGCTTCAAGCCTGAATTTGAGCCTGCAGATTTTACAACGAGTTCATCCGGTTTAACGATATCGTTTTCCTCCACATAATGGGCTATACAATCTACAAACGGCTGACCATATCGTTTAGCCTTAGCATCTCCCACCCCGTGTATTTGACCTAATTCTTCTAAAGTGGTTGGGTATTTGAGTGCCATATCTTCAAGTGAAGGATCTTGAAGAATAATATAGGGTGGCACCCCATGCTTATCCGCTTCTTTTTTTCGGAGTGCTTTAAGCAAAGACAGTAATTGGTCGTCTGCACCTCCACCTTTTGATTTCTCCTGATTAATCTCAGCTACTTCCTGATCGTAATCACGATCAAGGACCATTTGAAAACTAGATGGATTTTTAATGAAGGTATATCCCTTTTCGGTAATCTGTAGTATACCGTAGTTTTCTATCGATTTACGCAAATACCCAGCGATAACTAGTTGTCTGACCAATGCGTGCCAAAAAAATGATTTATGAGCATGCCCACATCCAAAAAAGGGTTTCTCATCCGTTTTGTGAGAGCTGATCATCGCATTAGGTTTCCCCCTTAGTATTCGAACAATCTCCTTGCTTTTAAACTTTTCTGAAGTCTTCTGAACTACATCAAGGGCCAGCGCAGCTTCTTCGCCTGCTTCAAAAAGTTCTTTGGGATTACGGGCATTATCATCCATATCCGCTCCTTCTCCGTTCACCTCGTCAAACTCTTCTCCGAAATAGTGAAGGATAAATTTTCTTCTCGAAAGCGAAGTTTCTGCGTAAGCAATAACGTCCTGTAATAATGCCTGACTAACTTCTTGCTCTGCAACAGGCTTACCAGAACTGAATTTTTCTAACTTCTCAATATCCTTAGAGGAGTAAAAAGCAATACATATACCTTCACCACCATCTCTACCCGCTCTACCGGTTTCTTGATAATAGCTTTCTATACTCTTCGGCATATCGTAATGGATCACTAATCTAACATCGGGTTTATCGATACCCATCCCGAAGGCTATGGTTGCGACAACTACATCCACATCCTCCATTAAGAATTGATCTTGATAAAGGGCGCGAGTTTTTGCATCAAAACCTGCATGATATGGAATTGCTTTGATCCCATTTAATTGCAGAATCTGTGCTAATTCTTCAACCTTTTTACGGCTAAGGCAATAAATGATTACCGATTTATTCGGATGTTGAGCAATGAGCTTTACAATATCACTATTAACCTGGTCGGTTTTAGGTCGAACTTCGTAATATAAGTTGGGGCGATTGAAGGAGGATTTCAGTAGAACCGCATCTTTCATTCCCAAGTTCTTCATAATATCTTCCTGAACCTTAGGAGTAGCGGTAGCCGTAAGTGCAATCAAAGGTATTCCCGGCGACAATCGATCGATAATCGCTCGAATATTTCTGTATTCTGGTCTGAAATCATGACCCCATTCTGAAATACAATGCGCCTCGTCAATTGCTACAAACGAAAGTGGTATCGACTTCAATAAATCAATATTGTGCTGCTTAGTCAACGACTCTGGAGCAACAAACAATAATTTAGTAACTCCTGATTTCAGATCATCGATAACCGTTTGAGTTTCGGTTTTGGTCAGCGAGGAGTTTAAAACGTGAGCTATTCCCGAAACAGCTGACTGACTTCTTATCGCATCCACCTGATTTTTCATTAAGGCAATCAGTGGGCTGATAACAATCGCGGTTCCTTCGCACATCAATGCCGGCAGCTGATAGCATAAAGACTTACCACCCCCTGTTGGCATGATAACAAACGTATCTCGACCTGAAAGAAGTGCACCTATTGCCTCCTTTTGTAGTCCTTTGAATTCAGAGAATCCAAAGAATTTTCTCAGGGTTTGATATAATTCATTCTTATTTAGAATCATCAGAGTCTACTTGTCAATCAACAATTCAGATGTATTCGGGGTATAATTTGTAATTTCGTAGTTGAATTTAACACATATTTCACAATTCACCGGCTTACCCTTGAAGAAACCTTTAAATCTTAGAGAAATCGCGCATCGTGTCTTACAAATTGAGATCGATGCTCTCGAAAATCTCCAAAATACACTCGATCACCACTTTGAAGAGGTCATTGAAATGATCACTCATCTGAAAGGAAGAGTTGTAGTCAGTGGAGTCGGTAAAAGTGCACTTATTGCTCAGAAATGGGTAGCGAGTTTTAACTCTACAGGCACTCCAGCGCTTTTTATGCATGCCGCGGATGCCGTTCATGGAGATTTAGGGATGATTCAAAAGGGAGATTTAGTGTTTATTCTCTCTAAAAGTGGAAATAGCGAAGAAATCAAAACCCTTGCCCTTCACCTTAAAAATCTAGAATTGCCCTTTATTGCCGTTACTGCCAATTCAGATTCAATCGTAAGTAAAAGTGCTACGCTAACTCTTCTAACTCCTGTCGAAAAAGAGGCGTGCCCTCATGACCTAGCACCAACAGCCAGTACAACACTTCAACTGGCACTTGGAGATGCTTTGATGGTTGCAACACTAGAAAGTAAGGGATTTGGGGCAGAACAATTTGCTCAATTCCATCCCGGAGGTAGTCTGGGTAAAAAATTAACCTTAAAGGTAAAAGATCTGATCAACCCCGAACTGCTACCTAGAGTGCAACCCTCAAGTACATTGAAAGAAGTTATTGTCGAAATTTCGAAGAATTTATTAGGATGTACGGCAGTTTGTGAGGGAGAAAAAGTGGTCGGAATGATCACCGATGGAGACTTAAGACGCATGTTAGAGAGAAGTCCTGATTTCAACACGGTAAAAGCATCTAAACTGATGAGCCTCAATCCTAAATCGATTCATTCTGATCGATTGGCATCTGAAGCGCTTCAGCTCATGAATTCGAATGAAATCACGCAATTGATCGTTATCGATAATAACGAATATGTAGGTATCTTGCATCTTCACAATTTGATTCAAGCAGGCTTAGTATGAGTAATAGAGACGAGATGTCTTTTTTAGACCATTTAGAAGAACTACGTTGGCACTTAATTCGTTCTATTCTCGCGATTATGATTATCGCAGTTTTCGCCTTTGTTTTCAAAGGATTTATTTTCGATACCATCATATTTGGACCGAAGAATATGAATTTTCCGACCTATCATTTCTTTTGCCAAATTGCCACCTTCTTTGGAGTGACCTCTGATTTCTGTGCAGATAGTTTACCTTTTACTTTACAAAACAGAACGATGGCCGGACAGTTCTCTGCACATATCTGGACTTCAATCTGGGCAGGTATTATCGTAGGCTTTCCATATCTCTTGTGGGAACTATGGCGCTTTATAAGCCCTGGGTTATATGAAAACGAACGAAAACACTCCAGGGGTTTTATCATTGTAGCATCCTCACTCTTCTTTTTGGGGGTTCTTTTTGGTTATTATGTTATTGCACCTCTTTCAATCAACTTCTTAGGAACCTATACTGTAAGTCAAGAGGTAGCGAATGAAATCGATATTTCATCGTACATCTCCACCGTCAGAGCATCTGTAATCGCTTGCGGAATCATGTTCGAATTACCCATTCTAATCTACTTTTTAACACGCATAGGATTGGTAACTCCTGAGATTTTAAAGACCTACCGCAAATTTGCGATCGTTATCATCTTCATTATTTCAGCAGTCATTACTCCACCGGATGTAGCAAGCCAGGTAATCGTATCGATACCGGTTCTGATCTTATATGAGTTTAGTATCTTCATTTCAAGAATTGTAATTCGCAAACAAAAATCTAATGGCTAATTCAATAGTTGAGGAATTCAATGACTATCGTTCAAAAATGAACGAGCGTATTCTTAGCGATGATCAAAAATTGATCAAACGCATATTTAATTTAGACACTAACGCATTTGCTGAAGGAGCTTTAGATGTCAAAACGAAAGAATTGTTAGGGTTAGTCGCCTCTGCCGTGCTTCGTTGCGATGACTGTGTTCGCTATCACATTGAGGGAGCAAGTAAAGCAGGTGCAAATCCAGAAGAAATCAAAGAAACTCTAGGTATCGCTACACTCATTGGTGGAACTATTGTAATTCCGCACCTCAGGAGAGCTTATGAATATTTAGATGCTATAAACGAAAACAGTGAAGCTTAGCGCTACCAATCTTAAGAAAGTATACAATCAACGTACGGTTGTCAAAAGTGTTTCCCTCGAAGTAAACCAGGGAGAAATCATTGGTTTATTAGGACCTAACGGTGCTGGTAAAACCACCTCTTTTTATATGATTGTAGGTCTAGTTAGACCCAATGGAGGTGCTATTTATTTAGACGATAAAGAAATTACCGACTATCCGATGTACAAGAGGGCACAAAACGGTATCGGTTATCTGGCACAAGAAGCCTCTGTATTTCGCAAGTTAAGCGTAGAAGAAAATATTCTAAGTGTATTACAGACTACCTCTCTTTCTAAGACCGCACAAAAGGAGAAGATGGAAGAACTCCTAGAAGAGTTCTCCCTAACCCATATTCGAAAGAACCGAGGAGATCTCTTGTCGGGAGGAGAACGTCGAAGAACAGAAATAGCGCGGGCCTTAGCAACAGATCCTAAGTTTATTTTACTTGATGAGCCCTTTGCTGGTGTCGATCCCGTGGCCGTAGAAGACATTCAACGCATTGTTGCCCAGTTAAAGCATAAAAACATTGGGATATTAATTACCGACCACAACGTTCAAGAAACGCTGGCTATCACAGAACGTTCCTATTTAATGTTTGAAGGAAAAATATTAAAAGCCGGGGCACCCGAAGAACTGGCTGCAGATGAAATGGTTCGAAAAGTCTACCTAGGTCAAAATTTTGAGCTTCGCAAAAAGCGATTAGCTTTTGAGGAAAAGGGAAAATAGCAAGTAAGCTCCTAGCGCCACGGGCACGCCTGAAATACCCAGAAATACCAATCCGACAATAGCTACTGCCACAAAGGAGTAACGCTGCCAATTTTCAGAGAAAGACCATTCCTTTATTTTAAAACTCAATGTTGGTATTTTACTGATCATCCAAAGACCTAAAATCACAGACAGCACTACGATAGCTATGACCTCTTGACTATGATCTAAGGAAGTTAAAGAAGTTAAAAAATAAGAAATACCAACGACACTCAAAGTCATCGCTGGAGTTGGCATACCCTCGAAATATGGCTTAGTCTCGGCAGCGTGAAGGGTATATCGAACAAGTCGCCATAGCGCACAGGCAAACAAAAAGCCTGAACTAATCACTAAGGCAATAAAATACTCTGAAGATTCAAATCTGAATAAAACAAAAAGTGCCGGTGCCGCACCAAAACTGATTAAATCAGCCATAGAGTCAAGCAAAGCTCCCTCTTTTGAAAAGGCGTTTAAACGCTTGGCTAGAAAACCGTCAAGAAAATCAAATACGGCTGCGATTACTAATAATCCGGTGGCATAATCAAAGACGCCCTTGCTCGAATAGTAAATGGCTAACCATCCGCACAAGGCGTTCAAAAGGGTGATTAAATTGGGGATCGATTTGCGCATCAAATATTGAATTCGTCTGTAAATGTACATTTTTATGGGCACTGCATTTTCTATATTTGAATTATGATGCGATTCCTAAGAACTCTCCTTCTTCTAATCACCTGCGGGTCCTTTCAAACGACCCTAGGTCAAATACAGTTAACTGAAGAGTCCAGTATAAGCTTACTTACTTGCAGTCCTGGACCAGAGCTTCATGCCGCATTCGGCCATTCAGCCATACGGGTTAAAGATCATTATCAAGGATTAGACATCGTTTTTAATTACGGAACATTTGATTTCGAAGCCCCTAACTTTTACCTAAAGTTTCTCAAAGGCGAGCTCGATTACTTTCTATCTACCTCGAGTTTTCTTCAATTCGCCAACTATTATCAATATTATGGTAGAGGGGTGATCGAACAAAAGTTGAATCTGAATTCAACCCAAAAACAGCAACTTTTCGACGCGCTCAATGCGGCATTACTTCCTGAAAATCGTTTCTATCGCTATGAATTTCTAGAGAATAATTGCGCCACCAAAATTCCCGAAATCATTAGCTCGGCAACAGGATTAGAGATTACTTACGGGAGTGAAATCAATGCAAAAACCACTTATCGAAAATTAATCAATGAATATTTAGATCCCTATTCTTGGAATCGGTTTGGCATTACCTTGATACTTGGAAGTGCGGTAGACCGCCTAATTACCAGTACGCAAACGCTGTTTTTACCTGATTACTTGTATAAAAAAATGGGTAGTGCCCGACTCGGTGAAGAGCTCCTAATAGAAAATGAAAAGAAGCTTGTGGTGCGTTATTTCAAATCAAAAAACATCCCCTTTTTCACTTCACCCCTTTTTGTAGCCATCCTGTTTTTGATTTTTTCATTCTATCGAATTTGGCCCAAGTCTCCATCTCCAATTCTTGATCGGTTGGAGCACTTACTATTCGGCGTCCTTAGTGTTACCGGTGTGTTTTTAGTTTTTATGATGTTAGGAACAGAGCACCTTGCTACAAAAAATAATTTCAATATCCTCTGGATTAACCCATTAGCTATTTTAGGGGCGATATACAACAAAAGACTAATTTGGTTAGGTCTAGCTATTAGTGCGCTCTTTACTGTAATTATTCAAATTACGGGGGCACAAGAAATAGGAACAACATCTATACTTTTGGCCATTGGTCTGGGAATCTTATATATTCGCAGAGCTGAACTTACTCGAAGATAGATCAGATATGCAGAATTTTTATTTCCTACTGGGTGCGCTTGTCGTGGTCTATTTATTTCTTCTTATTCAAATGAAAAGACGGAATAAAAAACGCCGAGAACGTCGGTTTTTAAAGGACAAGCAAAGAGATTAACCAATATTTAACAACGATTTTTTGAAAAGGAGTAGGTAGATACAATCGAACTTCTATTTTTGCAAAAAATTAAACCTAAAAATATATGTACTGGACGTTAGAACTTGCCTCTTATTTAAGCGATGCGCCTTGGCCTGCTACCAAGGATGAGCTTATCGACTATGCCATTAGAACAGGTGCACCTCTTGAGGTTGTTGAAAACCTTCAGTCAATGGAAGAAGAAGGCGAAGAAATTTACGAATCAATCGAAGAAATCTGGCCTGACTACCCTTCTGAAGAAGACTACCTTTGGAATGAGGATGAATACTAGTCGTATTTATCGAAAACACTTCAATCAAAGCCTCTACAAGAGGCTTTTTTAATTAAATTTATCGTCACTACAATAAGTACGCGAAAGAAAGAAACATGGGGATCGTAAACAAGATTTTAAAAGTATTCGTCGGAGATAAATCAGAAAAGGATGTAAAATCGTTGAGACCCCTAGTCGAAGCGGTTAAAGAGGCTGAAAAAGAACTTGAAAACTTTGACTTAGACGGATTAAGAACACAATCAGCGAATTTCAAGAAAGAGATTAAAGAGGCTACCGCTTCGATTACAGAAGAAATAAATGCTCTTGAACAGAAAATTGAAGCTACCGAAGATATCGATGCGCGTGAAGCCCTTTACCAAGAGATAGATACCTTAGAAAGCTCTAAAATCGAAAAAGAGCAAGAAGTTCTCAACGATCTTTTACCCAAGGCATTTGCTTTGGTTAGAGAAACTGCAAAAAGATTTAAAGAGAACCAAAGTCTATCCGTATCGGCCTCTGTATTCGATCGAGAGCTTTCAGCCAGAAAAGAATATGTAACGATTGAAGGTGAAAAAGCGATCTGGAAGAATTCATGGAATGCTGCTGGGAAAGAAGTAGTTTGGGATATGGTGCATTACGATGTTCAGCTCATTGGAGGTATCGTTCTGCATCAAGGTAAAATTGCCGAAATGCAAACCGGAGAAGGTAAAACCTTAGTAGCTACCCTTCCGGTATTCCTAAACGCTTTAACGGGCAGAGGGGTTCACTTAGTAACCGTGAACGATTATCTAGCAAAACGAGATAGTCAATGGATGGCACCCATTTTTGAATTCCATGGATTAAGCGTTGATTGTATCGATCTTCACCAACCAAACTCTGCTGAACGAAAGGCAGCTTATGCGGCAAATATCACTTATGGTACCAATAACGAATTCGGATTTGATTACCTACGAGATAATATGGCACATCAACCTACCGAACTCGTTCAGAGAAAGCCACATTATGCAATCGTCGATGAGGTTGATTCTGTACTTGTAGATGATGCACGAACTCCACTGATCATTTCAGGGCCAGTACCAGAAGGAGAACGTCATGAATTTGACGCTTTAAGACCAGTAGTTGCAGATCTCGTACAACAGCAACGAAGCTACCTAACAAATCTATTAGTAGAGGCCAAAAAGCTCATTCAGAGTGATGAAACTACCTTAGGTGGGTTTAAACTATTACAAGTGCATCGAGGTCTTCCCAAGAACAAAGCGCTCATCAAGTTTTTGAGTGAGGAGGGCGTTAAGCAACTTCTACAAAAAACGGAAAGTCTTTACCTACAAGATAATGGTAAAGAAATGGCAAAGGTTGATGCTGATCTTTGGTTCACTATTGATGAAAAAACCAATCAGATCGAACTTACTGAAAAAGGGATTCAGACCTTATCTACCGGCCAGGACGAACATTTCTTTATTCTCCCTGATATCGGAAGTGAAATCGCTAAGATCGAAAGTGCCGGTCTATCTATAGAGGAGGAAGCCGATCGTAAGAAAGCGCTCTTTAGTGATTTCTCAGTAAAAAGTGAGCGAATCCATACACTAACTCAACTGCTTAAAGCGTATACCCTATTCGAAAAAGATGTAGAATATGTAGTGATCGATAATAAAGTTAAGATTGTCGATGAACAAACCGGTCGTATTATGGAAGGTCGTCGCTATTCTGATGGCCTACATCAAGCGATCGAAGCCAAGGAAAAGGTAAAAATTGAGGCTCTTACACAGACCTTTGCAACCGTTACTCTTCAGAATTATTTCAGAATGTACCACAAGTTGTCAGGAATGACCGGTACTGCAGTAACTGAAGCAGGGGAATTCTGGGAAATTTACCAATTAGACGTGGTTGAAATCCCTACCCATCGTCCGATCGCGAGAGAAGACCGAGATGATCTGATCTACAAGACAAAACGAGAAAAGTACAATGCAATTATCGAGGAGGTTGTAAAACTGTCCGAGCAAAAAAGACCTGTACTTATTGGTACGACTTCGGTAGAAATCTCAGAATTACTTTCTAAGTTGTTGAGCGTTAGGAAAATAAAACACAACGTACTCAACGCAAAGCTACACCAAAAGGAGGCAGATATTGTTGCCGAAGCTGGAAACCCGGGAGTAGTAACCATAGCGACAAATATGGCAGGTCGTGGAACCGACATTAAGCTCTCAGAGGAGGTAAAGCAATCGGGTGGTTTAGCGATTATTGGAACAGAACGACATGATTCCCGTCGAGTTGACAGGCAGCTTCGAGGTCGTTCAGGACGACAAGGAGACCCAGGAAGTTCACAGTTCTATGTTTCTCTAGAAGATAATTTGATGCGTTTATTCGGTTCTGAACGAATGGCGAAGATCATGGACCGAATGGGACTCGAAGAAGGTGAGGTTATTCAGCATAGCATGATGACTAAATCCATTGAGCGCGCCCAAAAGAAAGTGGAAGAAAATAACTTTGGAATTCGTAAACGACTTCTTGAGTATGATGATGTAATGAACGCTCAGCGAGAGGTCATTTACAAACGCAGAAAACACGCTCTATTTGGTGAGCGATTGAAGGTAGATATCGCCAATATGATTTTCGATACTGCTGAATCCATTGTAGAACAGGCGAAGAATTCTTCTGATTATAAACAGTTTAGCTATGACTGTATTCAAGTTTTCGGCATTATTGAAGCAATCAGTGAAACAGAATTCGATAAAGGCTCAATAACCGAACTTTCACAGAAGCTTTATCAAAAAGCATTCAAGGCATATAACGATCAGTTAACGAGAAGTGCAAATCAGGCGTTTCCTGTTATTGAGGAAGTATTCAAAAACCCAAATAATCAATTCAAGCGAATTGTGGTTCCATTTACCGATGGTAATCGTACCCTTCAAATTGTTACCGATTTAGAGAAGGCTTTTGAATCAAAGGGTAAATCACTGATTTCAGACTTTGAAAAGAACATTGCATTAGCACTAATTGACGAAGCTTGGAAGAACCATTTACGTAAAATGGATGAGTTAAAGCAATCGGTACAACTAGCGGTTCATGAACAGAAAGATCCTCTACTGATCTATAAATTTGAGGCATTTGAGTTGTTTAGAACGATGATTGATAGTGTTAATCGAGATTTAATCAGCTTCTTATTCAAAGCAGGAATCCCTACTAAAAGCCCTGAAGGAGTTAGAGATGCCTCGAAAGTGCAACAACCTAAACGAGAAAAACTAAATCTTTCTAAAGAGGAAGTATTAAACAGTGATGAGTTGGCGAGTCAAAATCGTGCTGCCGGCGCATCTGCTACAAGGACAAGTCCAAAAGTAGAAACCGTTGTTCGTCAACAACCAAAAATTGGTAGAAACGAAAAAGTCATTATTCTGAATCCATTAAGTGGAGAAGAAAAAGAAGTGAAATTTAAACAAGCCGAGCCGCTCTTGAAATCGGGGCAATGGGTTCTTAAATCGTAGCCTTATCAAAGACATTGCTGTCATACGTCGTGAAATGGTTCTTAGATTTAACTATCTAGGAATTCTAACTAGTGCTGGGCTTGCGATCAACAGAGGGCTTGAATCTACCTTTGATTTATGGTTTTGGCTAATGCTCTCTTTCGCAGTCTTACTCTTTGTTAATGCACGTATTTTAAAAAAACTCTAGAAATGAAACGTTTTATTCTCGTCATCCTTCTAGCGCTTCAATCTTGTCAAACGCAAAGTCAAACACAACAACCAACCAACCCTGTAACTATTCCCGACGATGCAGCAGTAGCCTATTTTGCCTCTGGATGTTTTTGGTGCGTTGAGGCAATCTATGAGAGTGTCGAAGGGGTATACGAAGTTATTTCAGGGTATAGTGGAGGAACAGAGGAAAATCCAACCTATCGCGAAGTAAGTTATGGCCGTACTTCACATGCAGAGGCCGTTGCCGTATACTATGACCCGAAGGTGAGAAGTTTTGCCGATTTGGTAAGTGTTTACTACGCTTCGCATGACCCCACTAGTGTCAATCGACAAGGACCCGATAAAGGAAGACAATATCGATCTATCGCCTTCTATCAAAACGAATTAGAGAAAATGATTATTGAATCCTACATCGATAGTATCACCCAATATTACAGCGCCCCTATTGCAACCGAGGTGGTTCCTTTTGAAATTTTTTATCCAGCTGAAGACTATCACCAAGATTACGAAAAGAATCATCCTAACGACCCTTATATTCGATCCGTTTCAATACCCAGAATCAATCGGTTTAAGAGTTTACTTCCCGAATTTCTGAAGGAGAACAATAAGCACTAACCCTATGAGCAAAACCCCCATTACCGACCAACTTCTCTCTATTGTTGTCCCGTTATACAATGAGCAGGACAACGTAGTCTTACTCACTGAGAAGATTCATGAAAGCTTAGAAGGTTATCGCTATGAGATCGTATATGTTAATGACTTTTCAACCGATGAAACGGTTCGTGTTATTAAAAAGATGGGCGATGAAACCGTTCATCTGATCGAATTAAAGAAAAATTATGGGCAAAGTTTAGCCCTCGCAGCTGGAATTGATTATGCCAAGGGGGAATACATCATCACCATGGATGGAGACTTGCAAAATGATCCATCAGATATTCCAGAGATGTTACATTGGGCCATCAACGAACACTATGACCTGGTAACAGGTATTCGTCAAAAAAGAAAAGACTCGTGGTTAAAGACGATCCCTTCTAAGGTAGCTAACTTCTTGGTAAGAAAGGTGACAAGTCTTGACATCAAGGATAATGGTTGTGCATTGAAGGTTTTCTCAAAAGATATTGCGAAGAACTTGAATCTTTACGGTGAGATGCACCGATTTATTACCCTTTTAGCCTTCTTAGAGGGTGCACAAATAAAACAAGTTCCTGTCAAGCATCACGCGAGACATGCTGGAGTTTCAAAATATGGATTAGAGCGTGTTTTTAAGGTTGTGGCAGACATGATGCTTCTACTGTTTATTCGAAAATATCTTCAGCGTCCTATTCATCTTTTCGGAATTTTTGGATTTTTCCTCATTCTTATTGGAATGGGAATTAACGGATGGTTACTAGTAGAAAAATTCTATTTCGGGAACGACATTGGACAACGTCCGTTACTCATTTTCGGAATACTATTTATACTCGCAGGTATACAACTCTTCACTGTAGGTATCATCATGGAAATGCTGATCAGAACCTATTATGAATCTCAAAACAAGCGACCTTATCGCATTGGCAGAGTAAGTATAGGGAATCAAATTCAAAGGTAATCGTTTGAAAAAGAAGATAATAACCTCACTAAAGGTAATCGTAAGCGGTCTCCTTTTATACTTTGTATTTAACACGATAAATACGGGAGATTTCGTTGAGTACCTCAGCAGCCTTCCTCCCTTTACTCTATTTGCTTCATTCACATTAGTACTCGGTTCAAAGTACCTCGCCCACTTCAGACTATTAAATTTATTTAGATCTATAGGCGCAGAAGTGCCATCGCGGTATCATTGGAAACTCTATTTACAGGGAATGTTTTACAATCTTTTTCTTCCCGGAGGTATTGGAGGAGATGCCTATAAAGGCTATGCCATACAAAAACAAACCAGTAAACCCATTAAACCAATCATCGGATGTCTTCTTATTGACCGCATTGGTGGTCTCTATGCGCTAGGCTTCTTTGGCCTAATTTTCTTTACACTAAACAGCGCTCAATTTATGGCTCTTATTCCCTGGCCCATATCGCAGTTGTTTACTATCGCTATCCTTTTAACACTTTGGATTATCGGCTCTCTTTCAGCTTATTATATTGTAAAGAAATCTACTACCTTCAACGGAAATACTCAACTACTAACCGTTGGCTATTCTCTAGTTCTTCAGGGATTACAAATAGTAGCATCTTGGATACTTCTTGAAGGCCTCAATCTATCAGATCATACTCTAAGTTATCTATTCCTCTTTACCCTCTCCTCAATCGTATCTGTATTACCTATAACTCTAGGAGGCATTGGTGCACGTGAGGTCACCTTCTTTTATGGAGCGCAGATCTTAGGTATCGAAACCGATGGTGCTGTGGCCTTATCCATATCTTTTTTCGTAGTTAACGCCCTAGTTTCTTTAATTGGAATTTACTTCCATTTTAGG
Source organism: Flavobacteriaceae bacterium (assembly GCA_018623195.1). Lineage (GTDB taxonomy): Bacteria > Bacteroidota > Bacteroidia > Flavobacteriales > Flavobacteriaceae > UBA3478. Next base: position 34,471 of record JAAZVY010000010.1, read on the forward strand.
AAGCCTATGGTAACCAAATCACTCTCCGAATCTCGAGAGTAGAAGGCCTCGTCTTAGGCGATAAAAATTTTAGAGAGAGCTTGGTAACCCGGTAATGCGGAGCTGATGCATATTCTACAGCATCTGGCCGTAATGACTTCAGCCTTTGATAGGCATCGATATCGACCAGTACATAGGTCTCATGGCTATCAACGAGCTCATCTATGGAACGTTCTGGCAAATGAGTTTGAAAAAAGAAATCTAAATTCCATGTGTGCTTATTAGTAGCATTTACTAACTCCGCCTCTTGAAGATTTATTTTTTTGCTGAAGGAAATATCCGATTGATATTCGAGCAATTTGGGATAAAAGACAGTAAATGCCAGAAGATTAAAAGCAAGCACACCAGATAAAAGCCAAGAAGCCACAGAAACACTTCTGCGGTGGAACAACCACGATAATAGTATTAATACCAGAAATACTCCTGGAGCTAGGTAGTCATAAAAGGGAATACAAATAAGAACCGAGGCGATCCCATAGATCGTGAAAGTAATTACAGAAAGAGACTTCCCGATTTTTTGATCGACTAATCTTAAAACTGCCGGAGTAAAAACAAGTGTAATAAGGGGTAAAAGAACATTCAAATAGTGAGGAAGCTTAAACTGGGCTAAACTCATTAACCCTAGTAATAGCACTAAAGCAACAGTCAAACTCCTCAATAAATGCACCTCTGAGGATTTCGATCTAAAAGTTTTATAAAGCCCTACGATACCCACTAAAGAGAAGGGCATAAAAGCCCATAAAAAAGTATGGAAAAAGAAAAAAGGATCGTTGCCTGTCTTACCGTGCCCTTCCCCACTCAATCGCTCAAAACTCTGCTCCCAAAATAAAAACTTGATACCTGAGCGATTAGAGACCCCTCTAACCACCAGCTCAGGATGTAGGTCGAATTGTATGTAATACGCATAAAGCACGGGGGTAAGTGAGAGTAGAAATACCAGCAGTGCACCAAGGGTAGAAACTCGAAATAACAAACCCCACTTCTGTTTGGTATTTAGTAGGGCAAGAACCACTCCCCCAATAACTACGATCGAAATCAGTCCTTTAGTAGCAAATGCAAAACCAGCAATCAAAGCACCCCACAAAAGTTGATTTAACTTCTCATCATAGATATAGCGAGCGAGATGATAAATAGCCCAAGCGACTAATCCGGTAAGAACTGCATCCGTTCGAAGATCAAAGCCCGCTAAAATTATCGTTTGGGAGGCTATAAAAACAAGGCCACTGAAGTGGGCTGTTCTTTCATCAAATAAAAGCTTTGTCGTTTTGAATACAAAGTAAGCTCCAATAAACAGCAATAAAACTCCTGGAAGACGATAACTGAATGCATGAATGCCAAATAACTTCATACTGAGCGCGGCAAGCCAGTAGTGTAAATGAGGTTTATCAAGGTAAGGAAGAGATCCTTTATAAAGATGAATAAAGTCATTCTCGATAACCATTCGACTCGCCATAACTGCAAATTGTGCAGAATCATTCTCCATTAAAGGAAGTAACATTCCCAGGAAATAAAGAATACTAAATGAAAGTAACCAGTAAATCGTTGATTTAGCTTTCAATCCCTCTTATTTAATAATATACCTGCTATATAGTTTCGCAAAAAGGACTCCCCAAAAGCTACCAAAAAATGCACCGGTAATGATGTCTATCGGATAATGTACGCCGAGATATACTCTACTGAAGGTCATCAGAAACGCCCACAACAATAACCAGCGAACTGCAGGCATATATCTTACCAACACTCCTATAAAAAAGGTCGCGAAGGCAAAGCTGTTAGATGCGTGACCCGAAAAGAAACTGAATTTTCCCCCACAATAATCTAAATCTCGAATCAATGAAATCATTTCAGGATCATGACAAGGACGTAATCGCATAAAACCATTCTTAAATAGATTGGTCACCTGATCAGAAACGGTTATCAGTAGGGCGACAAAAACTAAGAGGTATAAAAAGCGTGCTCTTCCCAGTTTACGATAAGAGATGAATAGCATAAATAGGTAAAGAGGAATACTATTCTCCTTTTTAGTGATAAAGAACCAAAAAGGATCCCAAAAAGGGCTTCCCATTTTCTGAATCCACAAAAGGAGTCCTTGATCTAATTCTATAATAGACTCAACCATCGCTACTCGCTGCGCTCAAATTCTCGATCATAAAACTCTAAAGCTTCTTTCACAAAGTTTTCAGCCTCTTTAGGAAGTAATTCTTCATCTTCTTCAGAGAAATCTTCAAACCATTGAATTTCATCGTTGGTTACATTCAGAATAAAACGAGGAAATTCAGTGTGAACCACAAAAACAACTTCTGGAAAATCAGAATTATCAGCAATAAGATATTTAGGAAGTGACATGGATGTTTATTTTATGGGTTACCAGATAATTAAATCGAACATACAAAAGTATCGAAGAAACAGTCAGCCCTGCTAACAAGCCCATCCAGATTCCTTCGGCACCAAGGTCGGTCTTAAGCCCGAGATAGTAAGATATCGGAAAGCCTACCAACCAATAAGATACAAAAGTAATCACAGCAGCAACTCTCACATCCTGCATTCCGCGAAGTGCACCAATAATGACAACTTGAATACCATCTGAAATTTGAAACAAGGCGGACCAAAGAAGAAGTAGACTTGCTAGTCCCAGAACATAAACATTATCGAGTCCGTTTTCTAGGTCTGAACTATCGAGATAAAGATGAGGTAAGTCGTTTCTAAAGATTAAAAAGAAAAGAGCAAAACTGATTTGCAATAAGAGGGTAAGAAAAAAAATAGACTGTGCTACCTCCTTCAGTTTTAAATAGTCGCGACGCCCAAGTTGGTTGCCGACACGAATCATGGCAGCTACACTTAACCCCATCCCCACCATGTAGGTCATTGAAGATAGGTTTAAAGCGATTTGATTCGCCGCCTGATCAAGGGTTCCTAAAATACCACTTAACCAAATTGCAGAAGTAAACAAGGTCACTTCGAAGAATACTTGTAAAGAAGAGGGTAACCCCAAGGCCAAGATTCGTTTAGAAAAGGTTACACTCACCCATCTTAAATTAAGGGCGTTTAGGTAGGGATCATAGAATGAATCAAGACGTAAAAAGATCACCAAAAGAATCACCATAACGATTCTCGAAATAAGGGTTCCTAAACCTGCTCCTATAACTCCCATCTCTGGAAAGCCAAACTTCCCAAAAATCAATAGATAGTTGAATAACACATTAATCAGGTTTCCTATTAAAGAGGCGTACATAGGTATACGTGTTCTTGATAACCCATCACACAACTGTTTTAGCGCCTGAAAAATCATCATCGGAATTAGAGAGATCGCAACAATCCATAAAAAGGGTATAGCGAAAACAAGCACCTCTTTAGGTTGTCCCATTTTATTCATCAGGGGGCTAGCAGTGATAATGATAATCGTAAGTACTACTCCTACTACAGTGCATATCCATAACCCATGACGAAGTACTTTTCTTACCCCTAATATCTTTCCGTTTCCATCGGCTTCTGCAATGAGGGGAGTAATCGCTGTGGATAGGCCTATTCCTAGTGACATGGCAATAAATAAGAAGCTATTTCCTAAAGAAACAGCAGCAAGTTCAGTAGGGCCTAATTGACCGACCATTATATTGTCGGCAAAAGCCACAAAAGTATGGCCAAGCATACCTAAGATTACCGGGAAGGCTAGCTTGAAATTATAGGGTACCTCCTTGAGATATTTAGATATCGCTGTCATTTACGTTTGGCTTCTTCCCAGTATACATCCATCTCATCAAGAGTCATTTCTGATAATGACTTACCTTCTTCCCTTGCTCTTTCCTCCAAATATTGGAATCGATAAATAAACTTTTTATTGGTACGTTCAAGGGCGTTTTCTGGATTAATTTTTAAGAATCGAGCATAATTGATCAGAGCAAAAAGAATATCCCCAAACTCTGATTCCATTCGATCTTTATCACCCTTAGTCACCTCTTCAGAAAACTCCTGTAGTTCTTCTTTAACCTTACCAAAAACTTGTTCTGGCTGTTCCCAATCAAAACCAATACCGGCAGCCTTTTCCTGAATCCTTTGAGCTTTCACGAGAGCAGGTAGACTTCTCGGTACTCCTTCTAACACTGATTTTTTACCTTCTTTCAGTTTTAATTTTTCCCAGTTTCGTTTCACCTCAGCCTCATCAGCTACAGTAACATCTCCATAAATATGAGGATGTCTATCTACTAGTTTATCACTAATCGCCTCTGCGACTTTGCCGATATTGAATAACCCTTTCTCATCACCAATTTTAGAATAGAAAGCGATGTGAAGAAGTAAATCTCCTAGCTCCTTTTTAACCTCCTCCATGTCGTCATCGATAATCGCATCAGCCAACTCATAGGTCTCTTCAATAGTGAGCGTTCTAAGGGTTTCCATGGTTTGCTTTTTATCCCATGGACACTGAGCCCTAAGATCATCCATAATTAGGAGTAGCCGCTCAATCGATTTTAGTGATTCTTGGTGCTTATTATTCATGCTTATATTAAACTTTTATTCGTTCGCTGTTAATCGTACCAGGAAGATTTCCTGAACTAACGCTAAAGCGAAGCTGAGTATCTGATTGTATTTCTGGGAGAACAACTTCAAAGTTTAGGATCAACGCTCCCTTAGAAACAATATTAAGATCACTAAGAAGTACTCGTTCTGCTAAAACTCGTTCACCCTTTAATGAATACAATAATAATTGAACAGGCTCCCTTCTAGAAGAGAGAATATCAAAATCATAAGGGTTTTCGATTTTTATTTTTCCAACTAGTTGAGTTTTGTCCTCACTTAGTTCGACAGTTATGGGTGTTACCTGAATTTTGTCCAATGCATTGAACTTACGAAAACGTCTGAAGTGTATTTGAGCTCCATTTGGAGCATCAACAGTTTGGTAAAACTCTTGACCTCTCTTATTATGCACAACAAAAACTGGCTCTCCCCTGAAGTAATCTTCATAACCCCAATAATCAAATTGAGTGTTGTTGAAATAATAGGTGCTTAAGGTATGTGCCGGTTCTCCCGTATAGAACTGATATCTTGAGGCATTTTCATAACTATTGATAAACACCACATTCATTCCCTTCGAAAGCTCTTGAACGTTTTCGGCCCAGGCCTTCCAATCATGTAATGGTTCGGTCTTTATTGGTAAACTTTTCGGAACAAAATCATAGATTAAATACACCCTAAAAAGTACTAGAAGTAACAAAGAAACTCGAGCCAGTCGACGAAAAACGACCGCTAGTTTTTGACGAGTTTCTAATACTGGAAAGGCTAAAATGATCAGAGGAACCAAAACAATACTCGTCCAGTGTTTATGTATAAAAACTCTGAATGATTGCAGGAAGAAAAAGATAAGAACACCTGACAAAACAAATAAAAGCGCTCTTGAAAAGGCATCCGAATACTTTCTGCGAAATAAAGCATAGAGCATCGGTAAGCTTACTAATGGCCCTAGTACTAGGGGTTGACTCCCTACATAACCTAAAACATTCGACCACTTAAATGAAATGTCTGACCTTCCATTTAAATGAAATTTAAGGCTTGAGAAATCGTTTTCGATCAACCAGAGTAAATGGGGTAGCATTAGAATCACCGTAAATAAAACTGCAACCCAGAAGTATTGATTTTTTATTAATCGCCAATTGGATAGAAGTGTAAATAATACGACTAATATTCCGTGGTATTTACTTAGAAACATACCTGCGATCGCAAATGCGATACCCAAAGAGTTCCAAATATTGCTACGATCGAGAAATCGTTTGTAGAACCAGAAAAACAGAACCTCAAAAAACAATAACGGGACATCTGTTTTCACTAAAAAGCTACCTGCATGCACGGCCAGTAATCCCCCCGCTAAAAAAGCAAAGTTTCTAAGACCTCTTCGGCCGATCAAATCATAGATTAACCAAAGCGTTGATACACTTAGCAGTGAAGAGAATAAACGAACCCCCAATTCATTTTCTAGTAACTCATACCCCAAGCGCCCGAAGAACGCTACAGCTGGTGGATGGTCTAAATAACCCCAATCTAAAGCCTTAGAAAACAGCCAATAATAAGCTTCTTCTCCTGAAAGGGGCATAAGTGCAGACTGTACTAAAGCAAGCAACAACCATGATGAGAAAAAAAGTTTTCTGTGGGTTGATATATCTGCAATCTTAAAAGACATAATTCAGTTTTAGAGGTGAAATTAGGTGAATTTATTTCCTATTCAGAAATCACACCAGACCCCACTAATTCATTTTCCATATACCATGCCACAAACTGCCCTGGAGTTATTGCAGATTGAGGCTGATCGAATTTTACATAGGTGGCATCGTCCTTTATAATAATCGAAGCCTGTTGTAAAGGTTGACGATATCGAATTCTCGCTTGAACTCTCAAATCCCCTGCTAAATCAGGTCGTACCCAATGTACTTCATCCTTTTTAATTTTTAGTGCAGATCGATAGAGGCCCGGGTGATCACTTCCTTGCCCCACATATAACACGTTGTGATCGGTATCGACACCAATAACAAATAAAGGTAGTGCGGTTCCTCCTACAGCGAGTCCCTTTCGTTGTCCAACGGTGAAATAATGCGCTCCATTATGTTTGGCGAGCACCTTCCCCATGTCAGGTTGATAGGTAAATGGACTCGAAAGGTCTTCTAAGGCCTCACCCCGGTTCGATTGATACACTGAATGACCTGAGGAGATTTCAATGATTTGACCTTCTTTAGGCTTTAATTGTTGTTGTAAAAAGTCTGGTAGACGAACTTTCCCGATAAAACAGAGCCCTTGGGAATCACGCTTCTCTGCCGTAATTAAATCGGCATTTTTAGCAATTTCTCGAACTTCTGATTTTTGAAGATGACCAATCGGAAACATTGCTTTCGCCAGTTGATCCTGATTTAACTGGCAAAGAAAATAGGACTGGTCTTTCGAGGGGTCTGCCCCTTTTAGGAGTTGATACACCTCTTTACCATCCTTAACAAGTACTCCTTTTTGGCAATAATGGCCGGTTGCCACGTAATCAGCCCCAAGCGATAAAGCGATGGTCAGGAATACGTCGAACTTTATTTCTCGATTACACAGCACATCAGGATTAGGAGTTCTACCTGCTTTATACTCAGAGAACATATAATCAACAATGCGCTTGCGATAGGTATCGCTGAGGTCTACCGTTTGAAAGGGTATGCCTAATTTATCGGCGACAATCAAAGCATCATTACTGTCTTCTAACCAAGGACACTCATCAGAAATCGTTACCGAATCGTCGTGCCAATTCTTCATGAATAGGCCGATTACTTGGTAGCCCTGCTGTTGGAGTAAATAGGCAGTTACGCTTGAATCTACCCCACCTGAAAGACCAACAACTACTTTGGTCTGATTAATTGGCTTAGCTGCCATTCAAAAGGAACCTATTTTAATTTCTTTTGTTGCTCTGCCTGCTCCATCATCTCGCGCATTCTTCGCTGAAACTTACTCTCCTTTTTTGGCTTCTGCTTATTGGCTTGAACCTGGAGATGGATTCGATTTTCATCGATAATGTAATTCTTGATCACGAGCATGATAACGATCGTTAGCAAGTTCGAAATGAAGTAATACAAACTTAGACCCGAAGCATAGTTGTTAAAGAAAAACAACATCATCACTGGTGATAAATACATGATGAATTTCATGTTTGGCATGCCCGGTTGCTGCTGCATCTGCATGGTTTGACCGGTAGTCATTTGCATGTAAAAGAAAATCGCAACGGAAGCTAAAATTGGAAATAAGCTAATGTGATCTCCATAGAACGGAATAGTAAATGGAAGATCTACTATAGTATCGTAAGAAGATAGGTCATCTACCCATAAGAACGATTTCTGTCTAAGTATAAATGAAGTCGGGAAGAAACTAAACAACGCATAGAAAATGGGGAGCTGCAATAAGGCAGGTACACATCCACTCATTGGATTTACTCCAGCTAAATTGTACAGCTTCATCGTCTCCTGCTGCTTCTTCATTGCATTGTTGGCAAACTTCTCATTAATCTTCTTTACCTCGGGCTGTATCACCTTCATTTTAGCCTGTGAGACGTAACTCTTATAGGTTACTGGAGACAGCGCGATTCGAACAACGAAAGTCATCACGATAATCGCAATACCGAAGGGCATAAATCCGGCTAAGAAATTGAAAAAGGGATTAAAAATGTACCTATTAATGGTTCCGAAAATTCCCCATCCGAAAGGAATCGATTCAATTAGTTCGTACTCGCTATAGTTAGCAAAAGTCTTTGAATCAGTCGGACCAAAATAAAAATACATCGATTCAGTCGCCCCACGAGAAAGACTTTCTAGTTCGACCGAAGCTTGATATCTCTTGGTATGTGAAGCAGTTTTAGACTCCTCCTCTACTAAGTTTTCAGAAACTAATTCAGCCTTCGAAAACTTCGATTTACTACCAAGTATAGCACTAAAGAAATGGTGTCGAAACGAAATCCAACTTAAATCACTTTCTTCTTCCTCATCTAACTCAGAGGTTGCGCTTAACTTTTTAATCGAGCCATCTCCTAAACGATAGGTCAATCGAGTGTACCGATTCTCATACTGAATACTCTGATCGTTTCGTGGAGCCGTATAATTCCATGATAGGATGGCTGGCTGAGACGATAAATAAGCAGATAATTGAGTGGTATTAATATCAAAATCAACTAAATAGCTATCGTTTAAAACTTGATATTTAAACTCTAAAAAGGCTCCATCCGCCACTTCAGAG
>JAAZVY010000082.1 GCA_018623195.1 Flavobacteriaceae bacterium
AAGATGACGAGCGAACAAGCTAAGGAGAAATAAATTCCGTACTTCTTACCTCTTTCCACAGAGATTTTGGCGGCATTCATATTGAGTAAACCGGGAGGTAACGTAGCTACGGCAGCGGCTAAAAAAGTCAGAGCAAAAAGAGTGATATAGTGCAACCGCCTTTAGAATTAGTTAGATTTTAAACGACACATAAGTGATCGGCTTACCCACTTCTAAATACTGGCTCTCGTAAAACGTTTGAACCTCGGTTACTACTGAAGGGCTACCCGACTGTCTGTACACGTCGTTGTTCGAATATACAATTTCTTTACCTAGTCCGTGCAGAAGACCCAAAGTGTATCCGTGTAAAAACTCGCTATCTGTCTTAAGGTGCACCAAACCTTCACCTCCGAGAATCTTTTTGTAACGATCGAGAAACTGTATATTGGTAAGTCGGTGTTTCGTGCGTTTATACTTTATCTGGGGATCTGGGAATGTAATCCAAATTTCGCTAACCTCACCTGAATCAAAAATCAAATCAATCAGTTCAATATGTGTTCGTAGAAAGCGAACATTCGGGAGCTTGTTTTCAAGTGCGGTCTTAGCTCCTCTCCATAATCTGGCACCTTTGATATCGATTCCGATGAAGTTTTTTTCTGGGTAACATTCAGCGAGTGCAAGGGTATATTCCCCCTTACCACAGCCCAATTCTAAAACGATCGGATTTGAATTCGAAAAAACAGCATTCCAAGCCCCTTTCAATTCAAAACCTTCTAAAATTTCTTGTCGAGAAGGCTGAATCACATTCTCAAAAGAATCATTATCTCTAAAGCGTTTTAGTTTATTTTTACTACCCAAAGTTTATCTATTTTAAGCATACAAAGCTAACCCAATATCGCCCTAAACCCAATGAAAAAAAAGACGATAGTGGTAGCGCCTCTTAATTGGGGGCTAGGTCATTCAACCCGATGCATTCCGATTATTAAAGCTTTATTGGTGCGAGACTATGAAGTAGTCTTAGCCTCTGATGGTGTAGCTCTAAGCCTACTCACCAAGGAATTTCCAGAACTAGCGAGTTTCGAACTACCCTCTTATCAAATTACCTACGCTTCTAACGGACGATTCTTTAAGCTCAAAATGATCTTCGACTCTCCCAAGATATTGAAGGCCATGCGCAAAGAGAGAAAGGCCATTGAAAAGATCGCCAAACAGGTCGATGCTGACGGAATCATATCCGATAACCGATTGGGTATATATGTAAAAGGCATCCCAAACGTCTTTATTACCCATCAACTGCGCGTACTTTCAGGAAGTACTACCCAAATTAGCTCGGCGATGCATCAACAAATCTTTAAAAAGTACGATGCCGTCTGGGTACCCGATTTTGAAGGAGAGAACAACTTAACCGGTGAACTCGGACATCTTGACAAGAAGCCTAAAAACCTCAAATACATGGGGCCTCTAAGTAGATTTGAGAAAAAATCGGTAGAGAAGGTTTACGATTTGATGGTACTCTTATCAGGGCCAGAACCTCAACGCACCCTACTTGAAAATCGATTGACCGAAGAGTTACAAGCTTTTAGTGGTCATATTCTTATGGTTCGCGGAGTTATCGAAAAAGAGCAAACACGGCAAGAAATGACCCTTGATTCAGGAACGATGCTCAAAATTAATTTCATGAGATCTGAAAAGCTTTCACAAAGTGTTCAAGCCAGTGATTTTATTTTGTGTAGATCGGGTTATACTACTGTTATGGATTTGGCCAAACTGGGAAAGAAAGCCTTTTTTATTCCTACACCTGGTCAATACGAACAAGTTCATATCGCCGAAAGATTGGACAAATTAGGGGTTGTTCCTAGCTGTACCCAAGAAGAATTTAGTCTTAATCAACTTGAGCGTATTTCGAGTTATTCAGGGCTTGAAGCCTTTAGTTCAGAGGTTAATTTCGATGAACTATTTTCGGTTTTTTGAAGCGTAAAAGAGAATTCTGACCCAACACCTGGTTCACTCTCAACATAGATTCGCTCACCATGGGCTTCTACAATATGCTTTACAATCGACAGGCCTAAACCAGAGCCCCCTTCTTTTCTTGATCCACTCTTGTCGACTCGATAAAACCGTTCAAAGAGTCGTGGTAAGTGCTCTTTGGCAATTCCGTCTCCGTTGTCGGTGACTCTTACAATTAGTTTATCCTCTGTCAACTCTTCAATGGTAACCTCTGTGGTACCCCCTTGATGCCCGTACTTAATAGAATTCTCAATGAGATTACTTAAAACATGTTCTAATTTCTCCGCATCGCCATTAACCCAAACCGGATGTTCATAAACTTTATCAAAAACCAGCGTGATATCCTTTTTCGAAGCCTTCATTTCAAGCATCTCAAAAACACTTTCGATGAGCTCAACGATATCCATTGGCTGCATATGAAGCTTCTGTGATCCAGACTCTAGTCTGGTAATGGTGTCTAGGTCTTTGACAATGTAAAGGAGACGATCTACACTTTTATTGGCTCGTTCAAGGTATTTTTTACGCACTTTTTTGTCCTGCATAGCACCATCTAAAAGTGTTAGGATATAGCCTTGGATGGTAAACAAGGGGGTCTTCATTTCATGTGCCACATTACCCAAAAAATCTTTTCGATACTCCTCTCGAATCTTTAGCGTCTCGATTTCTATCTTCTTTCCTCGAGCAAACTTCTCGATATCAGAGGTTAACGAATCTAAATCGGTAGAAACACTACTACCTGTAAATCGAATACCTTCTAACAATGAAACCTCAGAATATACTTCCTTGATGAGTTTTAAAACATAGTTCTCAATCCCTACACGGAGAATCAAAAAACTCGAGATTAATGACAGAATAAAAAAGGCAACAATAATTAACGGCTCTGACAGGCCTAAAATGTAAAGCAGCGAAGTGACGAAAACCGTTACAACGAGTGAGACATACAGTGCATATCTCAGGACAAAAGGATTCGCATTTTTAAAATTAGCCGCCATCTAGGGCGTTAAATTACGAATTTATACCCTACGCCTTTAACGGTTTGAAAATGGTCGTCACCGATCTTTTCTCGAAGCTTTCGAATATGTACATCAATGGTTCTACCCCCGACAACGACTTCACTACCCCAAACTTTTTCAAGGATAGATTCTCGTTTGAATACCTTCCCTGGCTTCGAAGTTAATAGAGCCAATAATTCAAATTCTTTACGAGGCAAAATGAGTTCTTCACCCTTATTGATGACTTTATACTCTTCTCTATTAATTGTGAGATTACCTACAGTATGCAAGCCTTCAGATTCATGAGATTCTTCTTTGCGGCGACGTAGCAATGCCTTCACCTTAGACATCAACACCTTCGGTTTGATTGGTTTTTGTATGTAATCATCTGCTCCCGCTTCAAAACCAGCCAGCTGAGAGTAATCTTCTCCTCTTGCGGTTAAAAATGTGATAATGGTGTTTTCTAATCCGGGTGTGTTTCGGATGGTCTCACAGGCTTCAATCCCATCCATTTCAGGCATCATAACATCTAGGATCACTAGATGCGGATTCTTCTTTTTGGCTTTAGCCACAGCCTCAACTCCATTTTTGGCCGTGTAAACCTGATATCCTTCTTGTGATAGATTGTATCCTACAATTTCAAGGATATCCTGTTCATCATCAACTAGGAGTATTCGAATGTCATCTTTTTTCATAGAAATTATTCTTGAATTGAAGCCTCTTTGCTAAAGATAAAAAAACCCGCCGTGAATGGCGGGTTTTTATATTAAAAACGGAACGAAAGTCCCAATGATAGGTTCACCCCAGGAGCTAAACTTGAGAATACAAAATCATTGTTTCCGAAATAATCGAATCGACTTTCGATCAAGTCATTCAATAAGTTTTCGGCTTTAAATGAAAGTGTTGTGTTCTTGGCTTCTCCAAATCGCTTGCTTGCATTGAAGTTCAAACTGTGAAACGGTTCTGTGAAAACGTCTGGGAATTGACCCACACCAATAACCTGAAGTGCCCGTCCTTGAACATTGTAAAATAAACCTGCTTCGAATTCTTTGTCAAAAAGATTATAAGTTACCCCAGCATTTACCAAATACGG
>JAAZVY010000011.1 GCA_018623195.1 Flavobacteriaceae bacterium
AGGAGAAGTTGCGCGTATTATTGCGCGTAGGTATGGAGAACAAAGTGAGAAGGAATCAGACAAACAAAAAGATCTCGGCGAGGAATTAGCTGATGTTGTATTTGTGGTGCTCTGTCTGGCGAATCAAACGGGAATTGACTTACAAGAAGCTTTTGATCGCAAGTTAGATTTAAAGACTAAGCGTGATGAGCAGCGTCACAAGAATAATCCTAAATTAAAATAATGAGTACGATACAGATTAGTGGCTCATCTCTGAGTGCAAACTTTTCAATTGAACTGACTGGTTCAAAAAGCGAGACGAATCGGTTGTTACTGCTCTCGGCACTTTATCCGAATCTTACGTTACTCAATGATTCGAATGCACACGATGTAAGTGTGATGAAAAAGGCACTACAATTAAGTTCTGGAACGGTTGATATTCATCACGCTGGTACTGCGATGCGTTTCCTTACGGCTTATTTTTCGGTTTCAGAGAATGCAGAGGTTTTACTAACGGGTAGTGATCGAATGAAACAAAGGCCGATTGCGCTTTTGGTGGACGCCTTGCGAGTCTTAGGCGCAACTATTGAATATCAAGGAGAAGAGGGTTATCCTCCCTTGCACATCAAGGGAGCCGTTTTGCCGGGTTCTTCGGTGAGTATTGCTGCAAACGTGAGTAGTCAGTATTTATCGGCACTTTGCCTTGTGGGAGCTAAACTTCCCAAAGGACTCGAGATTGAACTTGTCGGTTCGATAACTTCCCTTCCCTATCTTAACATGACTTTGCAATTACTTGAAAGAATCGGTATTTCGGCGAGGTTAGACGAGGGTCGAATTCGTATTAATCCCAAATCAGAGATCGAACCTATCTCTTTGGCCGTTGAATCTGATTGGAGTGCGGCAAGCTATTATTATTCTATCATAGCACTCTCTCAACTAGGAACAAAGGCAACCCTATCAACGTTGAGGGAAGATTCATTACAGGGCGATCGAGTTTTGTCAACCATTTATAAAGACTTTGGGGTGAGCACCCGATTTGAAGACGGTAAGGTTATTCTTGAAAAGGTTTCAGAACCCCTGAGTCAATCACTTTCTTATGATCTAAAAGACGCTCCAGATATTGCACAAACCATTGCAGTTACTGCTGCAGGTCTTCGTGTCGATTGTTACTTAACAGGTTTACATACCTTACCGATTAAGGAAACAGATCGTCTCGCTGCTATGAAATGTGAATTAGAAAAAGTAGGTGCTGAGGTGGAGATTGATGCAGAATCACTTCGTGTTTTCGGTCAAAAGGCAAAACTTCAATCAGCTTCAATCGCCACCTATAATGATCATCGAATGGCAATGGCGTTCGCTCCTCTAGCGATTTTAATTCCTTTGACCATCGAGGAGTCTTTTGTGGTCGAAAAGTCTTATCCTGATTTTTGGAAACACCTTTCATCAATCGGATACCAGATTTCATAAGTCCAGATAATTCGGCTTTTTCTTGACTTTGCCCTGCTCAGGATTGTATCTTAGCGGCCCTTAAGTTACGAGCAATGAAATTATCCAACTTCGATTTTGATCTTCCTAAAGACTTATTAGCCGAGTATCCGGCAGAACACCGCGATGAATCTCGCCTAATGGTGGTGCATCGCGATTCAGGAAAGATTGAGCATAAAATGTTTAAAGACCTGATTGACTATTTCGATGAGGGTGATGTAATGGTACTTAACAATACCAAGGTTTTCCCAGCACGTCTATTCGGAAACAAGGAAAAGACAGGTGCAAGAATCGAAGTTTTTTTATTGAGAGAATTGAATCAAGAGCAGCGTCTTTGGGATGTATTAGTTGATCCTGCGCGTAAGATTCGAATCGGAAATAAACTCTATTTCGGCGACGACGATTCATTAGTAGCTGAGGTAATTGACAATACTACTTCTAGAGGAAGAACGTTAAGATTCTTATACGATGGTTCATATACAGAGTTTAGAAAAAAACTTCGTGAACTAGGAGAAACCCCGCTTCCGAAATACATCCGTCGTGAGGTAGAGCCAGAAGATGAGGAGCGTTATCAAACGATTTATGCAAAGCATGAGGGAGCAGTAGCTGCCCCAACTGCGGGTCTACACTTTTCAAAGCATTTGTTGAAGCGATTGGAGATCAAGGGTATCGATTTTGCCGAGTTAACGTTGCACATTGGGCTAGGAACCTTTAACCCGGTAGAGGTAGAAGACCTTTCTAAGCACAAAATGGATAGTGAAGAAGTAGTAATCAGCGATGAGGCCGTAGCTCTTGTAAATAATGCGAAAAAACAAAAGCGTAGAGTATGTTCTGTTGGGACTACTGTAATGCGTGCATTGGAGAGTTCAGTATCTTCTGAAGGTTTATTGAATCCTTACGAAGGCTGGACAAATAAATTTATTTTCCCTCCCTACGAATTTTCAATAGCGGATGCAATGGTGACGAACTTCCACTTACCAAAAAGCACCCTACTTATGATGATCTCCGCGTTTGCGGATCACGATTTAATCACTGAAGCTTACGAATTAGCAGTTAAAGAAAAGTATCGTTTCTACTCTTACGGGGATGCGATGCTGATCCTATAATTATGGCATCCGAAGACTTAAGGGTAAAGCGAGATATCCGTGCCTTAGGCAAGGAGGATCTCCGCGAATTCTTTAAGTCAAAGAATCAAGCAGCTTTTAGAGCTGATCAGGTTTACAGCTGGTTATGGGAAAAGGGAGTTCACGACTTCGAATCGATGACTAATCTTTCTAAAGAAACTCGACAACTCCTTTCAGAGTACTTCGTTATCAATAATGTCAGTGTTGATCGATCGCAGAAAAGTGCTGATGGTACCATTAAAAACGCGATACGTTTACACGATGGCTTGGCTGTAGAATCAGTGCTGATCCCTACTGCAACTCGCAGCACGGCTTGCGTTTCTAGTCAAGTAGGTTGTAGTCTTGATTGCCAATTTTGCGCAACGGCTAAACTCAAACGAATGCGAAATTTGGAGCCTGATGAGATCTATGACCAAGTAGTAGCGCTCGATAGAGAAAGTAAAAAGTATTATAACAGAGGACTTTCGAATATTGTGTTTATGGGGATGGGTGAACCGCTTATGAATTACAATAACGTGGTTAAAGCTGTAGACAAGATCTGTAATGGGTTAGGTATGTCTCCTAAGCGAATCACGGTTTCAACCTCGGGTATTCCGAAGATGATTCGAAAATTAGCAGACGAAAATCCTAGATTTCAGCTTGCGCTAAGTCTTCACTCGGCTAGAGAAGAAGTGCGTAATCAAATCATGCCTTTTAGTAATCGATTTCCGCTGGATGAGCTGATGGATAGCTTGCAGTACTGGTATGCGAAAACCAAGAGTAGAATTACCCTTGAATATCTTATTTGGAAAGACGTTAATGACACTTCTGAGGATATTAAGGCACTAGTCAGCTATGCTAAAAAGGTGCCGTGTAAGGTGAATATCATAGAATATAATCCTATCGGGGACGATCAGTTTCAGGCTGCTCCTTCAGAAATTATTACTGCCTATGAAAAAGCCCTTACTGCTGCTCGAATTACCGTTACGGTTCGCCGATCTAGAGGAAAAGATATCGATGCGGCTTGCGGGCAACTGGCTAATAAATTGGTACCTTTAACTAAAGAATAATTCATCACGTTGCAAGAGGTCGTTAAAATAAGACAGCCCATTATCGAAGAGATGGATCGCTTTGAAGAGAAATTCAAAGCAGCGATGGCCTCTAAGGTTTCATTACTTAATAGAATCACCTATTACATTGCTTCTCGTAAAGGCAAGCAAATGCGTCCAATGTTTGTCTTTTTGGTAGCCAAACTATTGGGTGAAGGAAAAATTGAAGAACGTACTTACCGAGGGGCATCGATTATAGAGCTTATTCATACGGCTTCACTAGTACACGATGATGTGGTCGATGGGAGTGAGCGTAGAAGAGGTTTTTTCTCAATTAACGCACTTTGGAAGAATAAAATCGCTGTATTGGTCGGAGATTATTTTTTCTCCAAAGGCCTATTGCTCTCCCTAGATCATGACGATTTTGACCTTTTGAAGATTGTTTCTGAGGCCGTTCGTGAAATGAGTCAGGGCGAACTCCTTCAGCTAGAAAAGGCACGTCGTTTAGATATTGATGAGCCTGTGTATTACGATATCATTCGTCAGAAAACAGCTACGCTTATTGCGGCCTGTTGCGCAATGGGAGCGGCTTCGGTTGGTAGCTCTAAAGAAGAGATTGAACGTTTTCATTCGTTTGGAGAATATGCAGGGATGGCATTTCAAATTAAAGATGATCTTTTTGACTATGGTGACGATCGAATCGGTAAGCCAACGGGTATCGATATCAAGGAACAGAAAATGACCTTGCCGCTAATTCACGTTATAAACAAAGTGGATAAAAAGCAGCGGAACTGGCTAATCGATTCTGTTAAGCGTCATAACACCGATAAGAAGAGGGTTAAGGAGGTTATTCAATTTGTTAAGGATCAAGGTGGTTTAGAATACGCTGAGCGTCAAATGATTCATTATAAAGATGCTGCATTAGAGCTTTTATCAAAATATCCTGACAACGAGTATAAGGAGGCACTTGCAAATTTGGTAACTTACGTAGTTGATCGTAAGAAATAAACTATACCATTGATTGCACAATCTACCATAGATAAAGTCTACGAAATTGCCCGAGTAGAAGAGGTGATTGGAGACTACGTGCAGTTAAAAAAATCGGGTGCTAACTATAAGGGACTAAGTCCTTTCAATAGTGAAAAAACTCCAAGTTTTATGGTTTCACCTGTAAAGCAAATTTGGAAAGATTTCAGTAGCGGTAAAGGGGGAAATGTTATTGCTTTTTTAATGGAGCTAGAACACTTTACCTATCCCGAGGCTATCAAACACCTTGCACGTAAATATGGGATTGAAGTAGAAGAAACGGTTCAGGATGAGGCGCAGAAAAAGCTACAAGATCACAAGGAAAGCCTTTATCTCATTAATCAATTTGCAGCGCATCATTTTGAAGATTTGTTGAACCGTTCTGAAACGGGTAAGGCGATAGGTCTTAGCTATTTTCAAGAAAGGGGCTTTAGCTCTGCTACCATTAAGAAGTTTGGTCTAGGCTTTGGAGGAACTAGTTTTGATGGCTTAGTAAAGGCGGCAGAATCCAAAGGTCATCAGATGAACTATCTTACTGAGTTAGGTCTTTGTATTGAAAAGGATGGGATCTCAGGCACCTTTTTTGATCGCTTCAGAGATCGAGTCATTTTCCCAATCCATAGCAACAGTGGTAGGGTTTTAGGTTTCGGTGGTCGTATTCTTGACAGTCAAAAGAAGGTAGCGAAGTACGTCAATTCACCGGAGAGCCCTATTTATCATAAGAGTAAGGTTTTATACGGTATCTACTATGCCAAGTCAGCGATGGCAAAGGCAAATAACTGTTATCTCGTAGAAGGTTACACGGATGTAATTCAGCTTCATCAGAGTGGTGTTGAAAACGTAGTTTCTTCAAGTGGTACCGCACTTAACGAGTCTCAAATTAGAATGATACAGCGACTTTGTCAGACCATAACAGTTCTGTTTGATGGTGATGACGCTGGAGTTAGAGCTTCGCTTCGTAACATTGATCTGATCCTTAAGGAGGGGATGAACGTTCGAGTTGTTCCTTTTGCAGAGGGTGAAGATCCGGATAGCTTTGCTCGAACTCATTCTCCTGCCGAAGTCAAGAATTATCTAGAAGAACAATCGGTAGATTTCATTTCTTTTAAAACACAAATATTGCTCAAAGAAGCGGGTAATGATTCTAGCAAAGTAGCTGCGGCCATTCGTGATTTAGTTGCTAGTATTGCTTGTATTCCAGATCCGATTAGTCAAGAGCTATACATCAGACAGACGGCAAAAGACTTAAATGTTTCAGAGGGAGTGCTTTTTGCCAGTTTAGCTGATCTTACTGCCAAGCAAGTGAGGGATACCAAGAAGGCTGCAAAAAAACCGACCTCATTATCGGTAGTCTCTCGCTTATCGGAGCAAAAAAAGCCAGAAGTTAACCGACTTGAAGTCTTAGAATCGTCTCTTATTAAGACCTTGCTGTTGTACGGCAATCGAGTTGCTTTTTTTGAGGATGAAGTGCTTAAAGAAGGGGAAAAGGGTGAAATTGTAACCGAAAAAGTAATTCAGGAGATGAAGGTCTATGAAAAGATCTTCTTAGAATTACAGCAAGATGAATTAGCCTTCTCAAATCAATCCTTTCAAGAATTGTTCAAGCGAGTTACCGAGTTCTATGTAACTGCAGGAGAAGAAGCCAATATGCAAAGCTTTGTGCGATCGCTCACTGGAGAAAACGACCAGCCACTGGTAGATCTGGTAAGTACGATTTTGCTTGAAGATGAACAGTACCTCCTACACGATTGGGAACGCAAGAATATTTTTGCAAAAGCCAAAGAGGACTCTGTTGATCGATTGGTTACCGAAACTATTCTGTCGCTTAGAGCGTATCTTTTAGATCAACAAATAAAGAAATTGCAAGAAGCCTCTAAAGAGGATGCGCATGCTATTGAAGAAGTGATTGATTACCTTCAGCTAGGTCAATTATTAAATAAGAAGTTAAACCGAGTGCTAAGTTTCTAACGAAGTTCGCTAGGGATTTCACAAACCGGTATCGGCAACATTTTGTGGCGATTGGCTTTGTGAAATTTAATATAGGTCTCGAATACTTCGCGTTCTCTGCCTTTAAAATCACTTGCCTGTTTACCTTCATCTTGTCTAGCCATGGCCCATTCTAACTCGGGATATGAGGCTCCGATTTGATCTTCATCGGTTCGGTCATCCCCCCATAAACCGTCTGTTGGGGGTGCTTGCACGATTGCTTCACTAACACCAAGATACTTTCCTAATGCGGTCACCTCGGTTTTGGTCAGATCGGCTATCGGGCTTAAGTCAACTCCACCGTCTCCGTATTTGGTATAAAAGCCAACACCAAAGTCTTCTACTTTATTACCAGTTCCCGCGACTAAGGCATGATTACAACTAGCTATGTAGTAAAGGGTAGTCATTCGTAGTCGTGCACGAGAATTCGCCTCAGCAAGTAGGGTTTGTTCTTCTGTAGCTCCTTTGATGGTTTGCGCGGCTACAAAATGATCGAAAACCGATGTAAGGGGTACTTCTGCTATCTTGACATTGTCAAATTTTGAAGCCAGCCAGTTCATGTGAGCCATACCTCGGTCAACCTGGTTTTCTGCCTGATGAATGGGCATATTCACCACCGTTACCTCTAAGCCGGTTAATGCACATAATGTTGAGGTAGTTGCTGAGTCAATACCTCCTGAAACCCCGATAACAAAACCTTTAACTCCTGCGTTTTCAGCATAGGATTTTAACCAGTTAACAATGTGATTTTGGATAGATGCTGCCTTCATAGCTTTATTTGCAAAGGTACGGATCAGAGTGGTATTTTTGCAACTCAAACTAAATCTACTAACGATGGCGATTGCTCACGAATCTACGATTGAATTAACGGTAGGCCTTGATGAAAACAGGGTGCCTGAGACTTTAAATTGGTCTGCTAAAGATGGAGGTGTTGATGGCGAAGAAGCAAAGGCAATGCTTTTGTCGGTATGGGATCCCAATCAGAAAGAAACCTTATCGATTGATTTATGGACTAAAGATATGCCTGTTGATGAGATGAAGTTGTTTTTTCATCAAACTTTGGTAAGTATGACACAAACGTTTGTTCGTGCTACTCAGGATGAAAAAATGGGTGCAACAATGAAGGATTTTACCGATTACTTCGCTGAAAAACTAGAATTAAAAGCCTGATTTAATTCATCGATTACTTCGAGTAATTCTTCCCTTCCGGTTCCGTTAGAGGAAGAAGTAACCACATGGGGAGGAGCAAATTCCCAAAGAGTATCTGTCATTTCCTTTAAGTAGGCATTTACTTGTCTTTCAATTGCCCCTGGCTTTAACTTATCCGATTTGGTAAACACGATATAAAACGGTCTTTCGTTTTCAGTTAACCACACCATGAATTCTAGATCGATGGGCTGTGGTTGATGTCTAATATCCACTAAGACGAAGGTGCATACCAGTTGTTCACGCTTTTTAAAGTACTCCTGTATGTAGGATTGAAATTGCTTTTTATCTTTCTTAGAAACTCTTGCATATCCATATCCGGGAAGATCGACCAAAAACCACTGATTATTGATGATAAAGTGATTAATGAGTTGAGTTTTACCTGGTCTTCCAGATGTTTTTGCTAGTGATTTACGAAGGGTTAATCGGTTGATCAGTGAAGATTTACCGACATTCGAACGCCCGATAAAGGCGTATTCAGGAAGGAGAGCCTTTGGACATTGCTCCACTTTTGAGTTGCTCATCACAAATTCTGCGGAGCGTACTTGCATAAATTACCTTTTAGATTCCTGATTCTTTGAACCAGTTCATTAAAATTTCGTTGAAGAGGTCAGGATGCTCCATCATCGCTGCATGTCCACATTTATCCACCCAGTACAAAGAAGAGTTGGGTAGTAATTTGTGGAATTCTTCTGCTACTTCGGGAGGAGTAACCTTGTCGTTTTTCCCCCAAATGATACAAGTAGGTGCCTGGAATTTCGGAAGGTCCTTCGCCATGTTGTGTCGAATCGCACTTTTGGCAATCGCTAAGGTTTTGACCAGTTTACCGCGGTCATTAACCAGATCAAAAACCTCATCTACAATTTCCTTGGTAGCCACCTTTGGATCATAGAATACTTCTTCCGCTTTGTTTTTGATGTATTGGTAGTCTCCTCGTTTTGGATAAGAATCACCCATTGAGTTCTCGTAAAGACCTGAACTTCCTGTGATTACTAATGCCTCAACATTTTGAGGATAAAGTTTGGTATGAAGTAAACCGATATGCCCTCCAAGTGAATTACCGAGTAGGATCGCCTTTTCTAACCCGAGCTTTTTCATAAAGCGATCGATATAGTTAGCGAACTCTTTTACGGTAGTTTTTAAAAGGGGTAGGTCATATAAAGGTAGTACTGGAATAATTACTCGGTACCCATTGTTTGAGAAGTAATCAAACACCCCAGAAAAGTTACTAAGACCACCCATTAGTCCGTGGAGCACTATAATAGCCTTTCCTTTTCCCTGTTCGATAAACTCGAAATCTCCTATTGTCTGTGTGGCGTAGCCCTGTTGCATAATTGGTTATTGCGAAAGCCAAATATAGAAAATTAGCAGAACTATCCACCTTTTGATAACTTCTTCAAAATTGTGGATAAATGTGTGATAATGTGTAAAAAAGTGGTAATTTCATGGCTATATTTGAAGAGAAATCGAAAGTATGACTCATTTAATCGGTCAATTTGAATGCAAGGCAGACGCTAAGGGGCGTGTCAATCTCCCTGTGGCGCTGAAGCAACAGCTTGTTCCGATTTTAGAAAAGGGTTTTGTGCTGAAGAGGTCGGTGTTTCAAACCTGTCTCGAGCTTTATCCTAAAGAGGCATACGATGAGTTGATGATGAAAATCGTTGCTAAGAATCAGTTTAGTAGAAACTATGATACGTTTTTAAGAAACTTTTTAGCCGGTTCTCAAGAGGTGAGTATTGAGGAGCACGGAAGAGTTCAGATCCCCAAACCGCTCATCTCGTTTGCTCAAATCAAAAAGGAGGTTGTTTTAGCTTCGGCTATTAACCGAATTGAGATTTGGGACAAAGCTCGTTACGAAGCTGTATTGCAAGAAGGTCAGGATGTTTATGCTGATCTCGCCGAAGCTATTTTCTCTGACAATGACCAACTATCATAATCCAGTTTTATTGGAGGCTTGCATCGCAGGTCTTAATATTAAGCCGAATGGTGTCTATGTGGATGTCACCTTTGGTGGTGGGGGTCATTCTAGGGCTATTTTAGAAAAGCTTGGCGAATCAGGAAGATTAATCGCCTTTGATCAAGATGAAGATGCCTTGTCTAATCGAATTGATGATTCGCGATTCACTTTAGTTCCTGCGAATTTTAAGAACCTTAGTGCTCATTTACGTTTTTTAAACATCCGAAAGATTGACGGGTTGCTTGCTGACTTTGGTGTTTCTTCGCATCAGTTTGATCAAGCTGAGAGGGGTTTTTCTACGCGTTTTGATGCACCGCTAGACATGCGGATGAATCAATCGATGGAGCGCAACGCACGCGATATTATTGCTGAATTTTCGGTGGAGGAGTTGGCTTCTTTGTTTAGGAAATATGCCGATTTACCGAATGCTTATACTCTTGCTAAGGCTATTGAATCTGCGAGAGCTGCTGGTTCGATTGAAACCACCTTTGATCTGATTCAGAGTTTAGAGTCGGCCATCTACACTCCTAAGCGTAATCAGCAATTGGCTCAGGTGTTCCAAGCGATTCGAATCGAAGTGAATAAAGAGTTAGAGGTGATTGAATCGCTTCTAATGCAGTTAGGTAAGGTAATGGATCCAGGTGCTCGAGCAGTTTTCATAAGCTATCACTCTTTAGAAGATCGATTGGTTAAGAATTTTATTCGAAGCTCTCGATTTGAGGGTGAGGCTGAAAAGGATCATTTTGGAAATCCTAATGTAGATTTTAAAAAGGTGGGCGGGGTTCAAACGCCTTCAGAAAGAGAATTATTAGAAAACACCCGATCGAGAAGTGCTAAACTGCGTGTTGCGCAGCGTATCGAAAATAAATACAGGTCGATATGAAACAATTTCTAATTGACTTGTTAAAGGGACATCCCTTGGTTAATGAAGAGGCTTATAAGAACTGGAGGTTCATCTTCTTTGTGCTGTTCCTTTTTATACTGATGATTTATGCTGCTCATCGTGTCGATCAAAAGGTGGTTAAGATCGATGGTCTTAATCGCCAATTAAGCGCTCTTAGAAATGAGCATATAGATAATCGACAACGCATTCAAAAGGCGCGTCTAGAATCAACACTGAGAAATCAATTGGCTCCTATCGGATTACAGCCGACCGATCAGCCACCATTAATACTCATCGTCGAATGAAACAGAATGACACGCAACAAATGATGATTCGAATCTATGCCGTTGCCGGTATATTGTTTCTGTTCGCTTTAGGGGTATTTTATCGTCTGGCGACGGTTCAGTTCGTGGAGCGAGAGGAATTAGAGCAATCTGCCTTAAACCAAAACCGAAAGATGGAAACCCTTGAAGCAAAGAGAGGTAATATCTATTCGGTAGATGGTGCCCTTTTAGCAACTTCAGTCCCGTCTTATCATGTTTATTTTGATCCGACTGTTGTTAAAGAGGATTCGTTTCATGCTGAATTGCGTGGCTTATCTGATTCCTTAGCAGTATTAACAAACAAGCCTTCGTCGCATTGGGTAAATTATCTAAGAAACGCGAGATCCTCTGGTGATCGATACGTTAGAATTGCTAGAGATTTAGATTATCGTCAATATGTCCGATTAAATGAATTCCCAATTTTTGAGAGAGGAAGAGGTAGAGGAGGTTTGATCGTTGATATGAATATCGCTCGTAAAAAGCCATTGTCTCCACTCGCTGACCGTTTGATCGGATACTACAAAGAAACCGGAGCCGATGAAATTAGAGTAGGAATTGAAGGGGCATTTAATGATCAAGTTTTAGAGGGGAAGCCAGGAATGCAAGAGGTTCAGCGAATTCAGAAAGGGCTTTGGAAGCCTGTGAGTCTAGATAATCGAATCGAGCCTGAAGATGGTAAAGATGTGGTGACTACTCTTAATAGTAACATTCAAGATATCGCGCATCAGGCTTTAAATAGTGTGCTGACGCGGTATAAGGCTGAAAAAGGAACGGTGATTGTAATGGATGTTAAATCGGGTGCTATTCGAGCAATGTCTAACCTCACCAAATCTTCAGATGGAGTTTATACCGAACAACTGAATGATGCGGTTGGGGCGTTATACGAGCCCGGGTCCACATTTAAATTAATGAGTTTGGTGGCTGCTCTTGAAGATCGTAAAGTAGACACGAGTACTGTTTTCCATGCGCCATACGGTCATTATAAAGTATACGACCGAATCATTCGCGACTCTCGTCATGGAGGCTATGGGGCAATTTCATTAGCTACTGCGTTTACGGTTTCTTCAAATACAGCGTTTGCAGAAATGATTCACGAAGGGTACAAAGAGAATCCTGAAGCTTATGTGAATCGACTTTACAGCATGAAATTACATCAGCCATTAGACATTCCGATTGCTGGTGAAGCGTCTCCTAAAATTAGGTACCCGGGTGAAAAAGGTTGGTCTGGGGTTTCCTTGGCTTTTATGTCTCACGGCTATGAAGTTTCTATGACTCCTTTACAAGTGCTATCGTATTACAATGCGATAGCTAATGATGGAGTCTATTTGAAGCCTCAATTTATTGAGCAGATCCGAAGAGGTAATCAGATTGAGAAGCAGTTCAAACCTGAAGTTGTACATCCATCGATAGCAAGTAAAGCGACCTTGAGAAAAGTTCAACGCCTACTTCGGGATGTAGTAGAGAAGCCTTTTGGGACAGCTCATAAGCTTTATGATCCTTATTTCTCAATGGCGGGTAAAACCGGGACTTCCCAAGTAGGTTATCAGAAAGGAAAAGATGAGGTCGATTATGTTTCTTCCTTCGCAGGTTATTTCCCCGCAGATAATCCTCAATACTCGTGCATCGTAGTGGTGCATCGTCCTGACAAGAACGATAAGATCTATGGCGCTGATGTTGCAGGACCCGTATTTAAATCGATTGCTCAAAAGATTTATGCAACCTCTCCGCATAAAGAAGTAATTCAATTAGATAAGCAATTTGCACTACTTAACGTGCTGTCGCCTTCAGTTACTTCGACTGAATCAAAACAACTTAGAAATCGCAGGTAATGAAGACACTTAAGGATTTACTTTATGGGATATCTCTAGAGCGAGTTGAGGGGAGTACTTCTGCTACGATTACTTCTATTGCATTTGATTCGCGTAAGGTATCTGATGGGTCCATGTTCGTCGCGGTTCGTGGGGTGCAAGTTGATGGTCACGATTTCATTGATAGCGCCATCGATAATGGGGCTTCGGTAATTGTGGCTGAAGAAATACCTGCCATTCTAAAGACGGGAATTGTTTATGTTCAGACCCATTGCACAAGAGAGGCACTTTCAATGATTGCTGCTAATTACTATGGTAATCCAAGTAAGGATATGCGTGTTGTTGGAGTAACTGGAACCAATGGTAAGACTACGATAGCTACCTTACTTTATCAACTTTTTACCGAGTTAGGTTATAGCTGTGGATTACTCTCTACGGTAGAAGTTAGGGTAGCTGGTAAAATATTTACAGCCACTCATACTACTCCAGATCCTTTGCAGATTCAATCCTATATCGCCCAAATGAGAGATGCGGGTGTAGCTTATTGCTTTATGGAGGTTAGCTCGCACGGGATCGATCAAAAAAGAGCAAAGGGTATTCAATTTGACGGAGCATTGTTTACCAATTTATCTCATGATCATTTAGACTATCATAAAGATTTCGCTAGCTACAGAGACGTAAAGAAAAGTTGGTTTGATCACCTGCCAAAATCGGCGTTTGCAATCAGCAATAACGATGATAAAAATGGGGCTATTATGCTTCAAAACACGGTGGCTCAGAAGCGCTTTTACGGTCTTCATTCGCTATGTGATTATAAGGCTTCGGTGGTTGAAATGCGTTTTGATGGAATGTTGCTCCGTATTGAAGGAAAAGAACTTTGGACTCGTTTAACGGGCCGATTCAATGCATATAACTTGTTACTGGTGTATGGTGCTGCGATAGAATTAGGTGTAGCCAAAGATGAACTCTTAACCGCTATGACTAATTTACAGCCAGCTCCTGGTCGTTTAAATTGGGTGAACGGCGCTAATGGAGTCTACGGCGTTGTTGATTTTGCACACACTCCAGATGCCCTCGAAAATGTTTTAGATTCGATTAATGCCATTCGAACCCACAACGAATCGCTAATCACGGTTGTAGGTTGTGGAGGAGATAAGGATCGCGCCAAGCGTCCTAAAATGGGTGCAATTGCTGCCCGATTAAGCTCTAAGGTGATTATTACCTCAGATAATCCGAGAAGTGAAGATCCTAAATTGATTGCCGACGCCATGTTTGAGGGCGTTTCTGTAGAGCATCGTTCTAAAGTATTTATTCAGCTCGACCGAGCTGAGGCGATTCGTATGGCGGTTGCTTTGGCTAGTCCTGGTGACGTTGTTGTTGTAGCTGGTAAAGGTCATGAAACCGAACAAATCATAGGGGAAAAGCGAATTCCTTTTAGTGATTACGAACAATTGTCTAATTCCTTAAACCCTAGATAGTGCTTTACACCTTATTTGACTTTTTAGATCGAATGTATGATTTGCCTGGAGCAAGTCTATTTCGATTCTTATCGTTTAGAGCGGCTTTAGCTACAGTTATTAGTCTACTTATCGGGATTGTTTTTGGTAGAAGTGTCATTGATTTTCTGAAAAGAAAACAAATCGGTGAAACTATCCGCGATCTTGGTCTCGAGGGACAAACCCAAAAAGCAGGTACTCCGACCATGGGCGGGCTGATTATCATCGGATCGACACTGATTCCTGTTCTATTGTTTGCAGATCTTACCAATATTTACATTCAGCTTCTCATTCTATCGACATTGTGGATGGGAGTAATCGGTTTTATTGATGATTACATCAAAAAATTTAAGAATGATAAGGACGGCTTAAAAGGCAAGTTTAAAGTTTTAGGTCAAGTCATTTTAGGAGGGGTTGTTGGAGCGGTGTTGTATTTTCATCCGCATGTAACCTTAAAGAAAGAGGTGGAAGGAGTTCTTTTAAAAGATGCTCCGGAGATTAAGGCGGTAATGACTAATATTCCGTTTTTCAAGAACAATGAACTTGATTACACTGACCTACTTACCAGTATTGATCCTTCACTGGCTCATTTAGGCTGGCTCATATTTATTCCTGTCGTTATTTTCATCGTCACTGCTGTTTCAAATGGCGCCAACCTTACCGATGGAATTGACGGTCTTGCCGCCGGTAGTTCTGCTATTATAATGCTTGCGTTATTGGTGATGGCTTGGGTTTCTGGAAACTTTTTATTTGCTGACTATCTCAACATTTTCTATCTCCCGAGAGTAGGTGAGGTAGTTGTTTTTTCTGGAGCCTTTATCGGAGCCTTAATAGGTTTTATGTGGTACAATACCTATCCGGCCCAGGTTTTTATGGGTGATACAGGAAGTTTAACCATAGGTGGTGTGATTGCCGTAATCGCAATTATTGTTCGCAAAGAATTACTCGTTCCTGTTCTGTGTGGAATTTTCTTTGCAGAATCCCTCTCTGTTATGCTTCAGGTCGGATACTTCAAGTACTCGCGAAAAAAATATGGTACTGGACGTCGCATTTTTCTTATGGCCCCTTTACATCATCACTATCAAAAGAAGGGATATCATGAAAGTAAAATTGTGATGCGATTTCTAATCGTTGGGATTCTTTTGGCAGTTCTCAGCATCGTAACACTGAAAATTAGATAATGCTCAGTCCTGACAGTTACATAGTAGTCTTAGGCGCCGGCGAAAGCGGGGTAGGTGCTGCTATGCTTGCCAAGAAAAAGGGCTTTAAGGTATTTGTTTCTGATCGTTCGAATATCACTCCTAATTATAAGCAGCAATTAGAGGAATGTTCAATCGCTTTCGAGGAAGGGACCCATACTCTTGATAAGATTCTTCATGCTGATTTGGTAATCAAAAGCCCTGGGATACCTGATAAAGCTCCTCTTGTACAAGAGCTATTGAATAATGGTGTATCTGTTATCTCTGAAATTGAGTGGGGATACTATTTTCTGGAAGGAGGAGAGGTAATTGCAATTACCGGTACCAACGGTAAGACTACAACCGCAACGCTTACACATCATATCCTTAAAAGTGTTCATTCAAATACCCTTTTAGCGGGCAATATTGGAGACAGCTTTGCCGCTGCAGTTGCCGAACAGCCTACAGCTAGCTATGTCTTAGAGGTAAGTAGTTTTCAATTGGACGGAATCGATCAGTTTAGACCGGATATTGCTGTGCTTACCAATATTACGCCAGATCATCTCGATCGCTATGACAATTCTTTCGAGAATTATATCGGTTCAAAGATGCGAATTGTAAAAAACCAAACGGCAGAGGACTTTTTCATTTACGATGCCGATGATGCGGTAATCGCTAAAGAAGTAGAGAGCAGATCGGGTGAAATTGCTGCACGACTAATTCCGTTCAGTTGTGAAAAGAAATTAAATGAAGGAGCCTTTTTAGAGGCTGACCTTTTGAAAATAAATATTGACAATCAAACATTTACTATGGAAACGTCAAAGATTCCGATTCAAGGAAAACACAATCTTAAAAACACCATGGCAGCCTCAACTGTTGCTATGATTAAGAACATTCGACGCGAGGCGATTAAGCAAAGTATTGAGGGGTTCACCGGTGTTACTCACCGAATGGAGGTTTTTGAAGAGTTTTCTGGAGTTCGATTCATTAACGACTCTAAGGCGACCAATGTGAACGCCACCTATTTCGCTTTAGAATCGGTAAAAAGACCGGTTATCTGGATTGCTGGAGGTGTAGATAAGGGTAATGATTATTCAGCACTCATGCCGCTAGTTCGAGAGAAAGTAAAGGCCATTCTTTGTATTGGTGTTGATAATCAAAAGATCATAGACACCTTTGGGAAGGTAGTTTCTGAAATTCATGAGCTATCCACCTTTGAGGATACGGTTGCCTTAGCCATGCGCTTTGCTGAGCGAGGGGATACCGTGATGTTATCACCCGCATGTGCAAGCTTTGATCGATTTAAGAATTATGAGGATAGAGGAGAGCAGTTTAAGAAAGTAGTTAGATCTCTAGATTAATGAAAAACGCACTGAGCTTACTTAGAGGAGATCGTACCATTTGGGCACTTACTGTGCTGTTAGCGATTCTTTCTTTCTTGCCAGTGTACAGTGCTGGGACACAAATTCATTTTAGTGAGTCTAGCTCGGTGATTAGCACCCTTCTGTTTAAACATATGTTTTTATTGATAGCAGGGTTTGGACTTATTGGTCTAACACACTATTTGCCTATTGAACGTATAGCTATGATCGCTTGGTTGTTGTTGATTCCTTCCTTGTTATTATTAGCCTACACACTAACTCTTGACACTTCTTTTGGGGGGGTGAGTGCCAAACGGTGGATTAAAGTGCCCTTGCTAAACATGAATTTCCAACCATCCACCTTATCTAGTGTGTTGTTGATGGTTTGCGTAGCAAGTTATTTGGCCAAAGTTAAAGGTACTACCGTTCGTTTTCGAGATAGTATTTTACCTCTTTGGATTCCAATTTTTACAACCGTTATTCTCGTAGTTGGGCAAAACTTCTCGACGGCTGCACTTATTGGGTTTAATGCTTTTATGCTTTGCTTTATGGGGGGCTATCCGTTGAAGTATCTCATGGCTATAGGTATTTCAATAACTGCTGGAGCAGCGCTTTTTTTCACGATATTATTGACTTCTCCTGAAGTAATCCCTTCTGATCGGGCAATTACATGGAAGAATAGAGTTGAGTCGTTCATACATCCTGAATTGGCCACAGATGACAGTCGCCATCAGATAACCCTGGCAAAAATTGCAGTGGCAGAGGGCGGTGTTTTCGGGAAAGGCGCAGGAAAAAGTGTTATTAAGAATAGAATTTCTCAGAGCACCTCTGATTTTATCTATGCCATTATCGTAGAGGAGTATGGACTAATTGGAGGGTTATTCATTCTTTTAATTTATATCCTATTTCTCTTTCGTATCACAATACTAGCCTATGCAGCCACTTCAGTGTTTGCTAAGCTGTTGATTGTAGGACTTGGGCTTCCAATCGTGTTTCAGGCGTTTTTGAACATGGCAGTGGTTGTTGAGCTAGTACCGGTTACAGGTCAACCTTTACCGCTGATTAGTATGGGGGGAACTTCTATTTGGATGACTTGTATTGCAATAGGTATTGTGCTCAGTGCAACCAGCCATACCAAGAAAAAGGAGAAGCTCACAGATTCCGAATTCTCTATCAAAAATCTAAGTCGTAAATGAATTATCGATTTCTGATATCGGGCGGAGGTACTGGTGGACACATCTATCCAGCAATTGCAATTGCTGATGCACTTAAGGCTAAATACCCTGAGGCAGAATTTCTGTTCGTGGGTGCCCATAGTAGAATGGAGATGGAGCTCGTTCCCAAAGCGGGATATCCGATTAAAGGGCTCTGGATCACTGGTATTCAAAGAAAATTTAGTTTAAGAAATTTCCTGTTGCCGGTAATGCTGCTTTCGAGTTTGCTTTATTCTTTTTTTCTATTACTAAAATTCAAACCCAATTATGTGGTGGGTACTGGAGGTTTTGCCAGTGGGCCGCTCCTTTTTGTAGCTTCTATTTTAAAGATCCCTTATTTGATTCAAGAACAGAACGCTTTTGCAGGTCTCACTAATAAATGGGTCTCACCCAAAGCAGATGTTATTTGTGTTGCCTATCCCAATATGGATCGATTTTTCCCAAAATCTAAGGTGGTTATAACGGGTAATCCCATTAGATCATCTTTGACTGCTAACCAGGTAGATCGCGCTACGGCTGCAGGTATTTATGGTTTTAGCGCTTCAGACAAAGTTGTTTTAATGCTAGGAGGTAGTTTGGGTTCTGCCGCAATGAATAAGTGGTTAAGTGAACAATTAGATCTATTTACTAGCCGAGGTTTTAAAGTGCTGTGGCAGTGTGGAAAGATTTACTATAGCACCTATAAAAATTACGAGAGTAAATCGGTGAAAGTCGTTTCTTTTATCGAAAATATGGGAGCGGTCTACGAACTAGCTTCGGGAATTATTTCTAGGGCAGGAGCGGGAGCCATTTCTGAATTAGCTGGAGTGGGTAAACCAACACTTTTTATCCCTTCACCTTTAGTCGCAGAAGATCACCAAACTAAAAACGCAGAGAGCATGGTGGCTTTAGACGCCGCAATGATTCTTAGAGAAAGTGAACTATCTGACTCAAGCATTCTGGAGCGATTTCTTGAATATGTCCAGTCAGAAGATCGAGCAATGGGCAATCGATTTAAGGCTGAGGCTAGACCCCGAGCTGCTGAGACCATTGTAGAATTAATAGGAGAACGATTGAGATGAAACAATCCTACTTTTTCATAGGAATTGGAGGTATTGGAATGTCGGCCTTGGCTCGATATCTACTCAATCAAGGCGAAGTGGTCGGAGGATACGATCGCGATCAAACCGATTTATGTCAAGCATTAACCAATGAGGGTGCGCAGATTGGTTATGATTCTAACGATTTCTCATTCATTGATACCTTTTCGAGTAACCTTCTAGTCATTTATACCGCAGCTGTTACGATTGAACATCCTCAATTGAAGTATGCCATATCGAAAGGGGTTCGAACTTTAAAGAGAGCTCAGTTTTTAGGTGAAATTGTTCAATCAGGAAAAGTGCTCGCAGTGGCAGGCACCCACGGAAAGACTACAACCGCCACTTTTCTCACCCATTTTTTGAAACAGTCTAACGTTTCGTTTACTGCCTTTCTCGGCGGTATTTCAAACGATTTAAATTCGAATTATTATTCGTCAGGTTCAGAATACTTTGTGGTTGAAGCAGATGAGTTTGATCGTTCCTTTTTAGCTTTAAATCCACATGCTTCGGTCATCACATCGATAGAGCCTGATCATTTAGATATTTACAAGGATTACCAGTCTATTGTTGATTCTTTCACTCAATTTGCAGGTCAAACTTCAGGAGCTTTGATGGTTCATGAATCTGTTAAATTAAAAGGATCAATTTCTTATGGATTTTCTCCTGAGAATGAGTGTTATATTGGTGATATTGAATTAACCAAGAGTGGAACGAATTTTAAGCTCCATTCTAAGGATAGCTCTGCGATCGCAGTAAGGGTTCCTTTTTATGGTAATCACAATCTACTCAATGCGCTTGCTGCTTATATGATTGCAAAGGAAATAGTCTCCTTCGAGAAGCTTATCCCCGTTTTCAATACCCTTCCTTTGGCAAAACGAAGAGCGTCGAAATTAGTTGAAAATAGCCAGGTTGTTTTTTACGATGACTATGCGCATCATCCCAGTGAAATTAAAGCAATGCATCAGTTACTTCGTTCGCGATATCAGAATCGATCAATTACGGCGATTTTTCAGCCGCATTTATATTCTCGAACTAGAGATTTCGCCAAGGAGTTTACTGAGGTTTTAGGTCTGTTTGATCATGTTTGGATATTACCCATCTTTCCAGCCCGTGAAGTTCCGATTGAGGGCGTAAGTTCTGAACTTTTGTTAAATGGAGATTCTCGCTTAGAATTAGTTTCAAAAGAGGAGGTCCTGTCGCGTATATCTATAAAAGCCCCCGAGGTAGTAGTTACTCTTGGTGCTGGTGATATTGCCAATCTATCGAAGTCGATTCAAAAACTTCTCGAACAGTGAAAAGGTTTAAATCGCTTATACAGTTCCTAAGTGTTACCGTTTTAATGGTGACATTAATTATTGTTTCTCAGTTTCAACAGAAAGTTAGACCTGCTAGTCATATTGATATTCGATTCGATCAAAAGAAGGAAACACTAGTCGATACCGACTCGGTTAATAAATTGTTAATACAAATTGTTCAACAATACAGCGCGAGCCTAAAAGATGGGATAGTTTTGAGTAAGGCAGAAAAAGGCATCGAATCGATGTCTGGTGTTCGAAATGCTGAGGTTTTTAGCACAATTTCGGGAGCCTTAGTGGCTGAAATTCAGCAAAAAAAGGTTAGAGCTAAGGTAATTGGTTCAGAACCTTACTATATCGATGAACTAGGGAACGAGCTTTCCTTGACCAGTCGATATGAGCCTAAGGTCGCTTTGATTCGTCCGAATGAAGCTTTTGAAATTGATGGATCTGATGTGATTGAAATACTTTCTGGAATTGAAAGTAGTGTGCTCTTGAACAAAGATTTAAAAGAAATCAAGCAAATTGGTTCACGCCGTTTTTCGCTGCTTTTTAACTCTTTGCCTTTTGAGGTAATTATTGGAGAGGCAGTGAATATGGAACAGAAGATGACCAAGTTGATTGCTTTTTTGATAAAAGCAGAGCAAGAGAAATCTCTAGGACAATATCGAACAGTGAATTTGTCTTTTAATAATCAGGTAGTGGCTACCAAAAAGTAACCATATGGAACAAGAAACATATTCAGTAGGCTTAGATATCGGTACGACGAAGATCGTTGCGATTATCGGTAAGGAGAATGAATTTGGAAAAGTTGAGGTTGTAGGTATTGGTAAAGCCAAAAGTTTGGGTGTGCATCGTGGAGTGGTGAATAATATCACTCAAACGGTTCAATCTATCCAAGCAGCTGTTGAAGAGGCTGAAAGTGTTTCTGGAGTTGCTATTTCTGAAGTGGTTGCCGGTATCGCTGGTCAGCACATAAGAAGCTTACAGACCTCAGATTATATCACCAGAGAAGCTCCAGAAGAGGTTATCAGTGAAGACGATCTGAAACGACTAGAGCAGCAGGTTAAAAAGTTGCAAATGTTACCGGGCGAGGAGATTATTCATGTGCTTCCCCAAGAGTATAAAGTAGATACCCAGTCTGAGATCAAAGAGCCCATCGGGATGTATGGAAACCGATTAGAGGCCAAGTTTCATGTGGTGGTGGGTCAAGTAGCTTCTATTAAGAATATTCATCGTTGTATCGTAAGTGCGAATATTAAAGTACAAGATGTTTGTTTGGAGCCTATCGCTTCTGCTAAGGCCGTTTTGAGTCAAGAAGAAATGGAAGCGGGCGTAGCACTCGTTGATATCGGAGGAGGTACCACAGATTTAGCCGTATTTAAGGATGGAATTATCAGACACACCTCGGTGATTCCTTTCGGTGGAAATATTATCACAGAGGATATCAAAGAAGGTTGTGCAATCATAGAAAAGCAAGCCGAACTGTTAAAAGTGAAGTTTGGTTCTGCATGGCCTGGAGAAAATAAAGAAAACGAAGTGGTATCGATTCCTGGCTTAAGAGGAAGAGAGCCAAAGGAGATCACCTTAAAGACTCTTTCGAAGATTATACACGCTCGAGTCGTGGAGATTATTGAGGCAGTTAATGCCGAAATTAAGAACTACGCACAAGGTGACCAGAAGAAGAAACTGATTGCAGGTATTGTAATTACAGGCGGTGGAAGCCAACTCAAACATCTGAAGCAGGTAGTTGAATATATTACCGGAATGGACACCCGAATCGGATACCCTAATGAGCATCTTGCAGGCAATTCTAGCCCTGAGATTGCCAGCCCTATGTATGCCACCGCAGTTGGTTTACTAATGGGCGCATTAGAAATACAAGAAATACAGGCGAAAACAAAGTCTGTAATTGAACAACAAGATACTGACGATACCCCAGCACAGGAAAGCGAGGACTCGAACGAGTCGAAGAAAGGTGGATTGTTAGGTATCTTTTTGAATAAAGCAAAGAATATTTTCGACGAATTAGCCGAATAAAAAAACACAACCGACCTATGAGTTTTGAATTAGAGAACATCAATTTTGACTTACCGAAGCATAAAAGCAATGTAATTAAGGTCATTGGTATTGGTGGTGGAGGGAGTAATGCTGTAAACTACATGTACCGTGAAGGGATCAAAGGAGTTGACTTTGTGATCTGTAATACCGACCGTCAAGCACTTGAAAATAGCCCGGTGCCGAATAAAATTCAGTTGGGCCTTAATCTTACCGAAGGTTTAGGTGCGGGTGCAAATCCAGAGATTGGTGAGCAGGCTGCTTTGGAATCATTAGAGGATCTAAAAGGCCTTTTACAGCAGCAAACTAAAATGGTTTTCATTACTGCAGGTATGGGTGGTGGAACCGGAACGGGTGCAGCGCCAATTATTGCTGGTTTGGCCAAAGAGATGGGTATTCTTACTGTGGGTATAGTAACCATTCCTTTCAAATTCGAAGGAAATACTCGCTATTCTCAAGCTCAAAAGGGATTAGATAAATTACGCGAGAGTGTAGATTCACTAATCGTCATTAATAACAATAAGCTCCGTGAAATTTACGGCAATCTTGGGTTCAAATCAGGTTTTAGTAAAGCCGATGAAGTACTCGCGACGGCAGCTAAGGGAATTGCAGAGGTAATTACCCATCATTACTTGCAAAATATAGACCTTAGAGACGCCAAGACCGTATTGTCAAATAGCGGAACCGCCATCATGGGAGCTGCAGTTACTTCTGGTGCTGATCGCGCACGTATCGCTATCGAATCGGCACTCGACAGCCCTCTGCTTAATGATAATAAGATCAAAGGTGCGAAGAACGTTCTGTTACTCATTGTTTCTGGCACGGATGAAATTACCCTTGATGAGATCGGTGAGATTAATGATCATATCCAATCCGAAGCTGGTTACAATGCCGATATCATTATGGGGGTAGGTGAAGATGAGTCATTAGGCGACGCCATATCTGTGACTGTTATAGCAACGGGTTTTGATACCGATCAGCAAGACTATATCGTTACCCATCAAACGCAGCGAATTATTCACACTTTAGATGGTGAGTCAAAAGCGGTGAATGACCAAACACTTGGCTTTGATACTTCTGATAATATTCGTTCAATTGAGGTAAATAGCCCTGAATTGGTAAGTCCTAAGACTGAGGTAAACGAAGAACCTTCTAAAACGGTGTTTCAATTAGAAGACGAGGAGGAAGTCGAGGAGGAAGTGAACTTCTCATTCGAGGTGGAGGAAGATCGTTTTGAAGGAGATACTCCCGAGAGTCTAGAGGAGAATCCTTTAATCAGTACTTCTGATTTAATTCGTGATATACCCGTCACTGCTGAGGTGATTGAATTTAACGTAGAGGATGATTTTGAAGATGATTTTGTAATCGTGGACACCTCTGAACTGATTAAAGAGATTGAAGTAATCGATGCCGAAGTAGTAAGCCCTGAGCGTCCTTCATTTGACCAGGATGACTTTTCATTTGAATTGCCTTTAGTGACTAATGAGACTGAAAGCGAAGAGACCGCTACAACTGTTGTGTTCGATTTGTTCTCTGATACTGATGAAATTACACCGGTAGATGCACCACCATCAGTTAGTGGAGCAACAAAAGAAGCGGAGGAAGAATTAGATTTTGTTCTTTCTACGAAAGAAGAGGTAGAGGTTCCTTCTAACCCTGTTCCAGCAGCTCAAACTGAAAGTAATCCTTACGAAATGAGTTTGAGTGAAACTGAGGAGATTCTTGCTGCTCGTAAGGAACAGCGTATTCAGGCCTTCAAAAACTTCAATCATCAATTCAATAAGGGTTCCATCAAGTTAGATGAAATTGAGCGTGTACCGGCATATAAACGTGCTGGCGTTGAATTTGACGAGGTGCCTGAGGGGTCTAAAGTTTCAAGAACTACTTTGAGTGAGGATCAAAACGGTGACACACAACTAAGAACGAATAATTCTTTTCTGCACGATAACGTAGATTAGAAATCGAAAACGAGCCCTATGCTCGGTATAAATTGCCCTTCACTTCTAGGTAATTCCTTGAGTTGTGAAGGGTTTTTTATTGTTCCATCACTGTTTCGTGCTAATCCGTATTCGGGAGGTGTTGGGTTGTCAGACGATAATAAGTTCTGAACTTCGATGAACAGGTTGAAACTGCTCGAGGTGAAATTCCATTTTTTATCAATACGAAGATCGAGTTGAGAGAAGGGATCTAAAAGATAGTTCTCATTACCCAGTAAATCGTAGTCTAGTTGAAGGTCTGGGTAATTTATCAGGCTAAGGCTTTCATCAATGGGTGCGTAAGGGGTCTTGCCATTGTATCTGAACCTCGAGCTAATTTCCCAATTTTTATTGAGTTTGTATCCGCCAGTAAAAGACGCTAGATGGCGGCTATCCCAAGTACTTCTTCTATAAATGTTGGGGTCTAATCCGCTGAATTCACTGAAGAAATAAGTATAAGAAAATAAGCCATAGAAATTATTACTCAACTTTTGTTGATATAATAATTCTAGCCCATAGCTTCGGCCTTTACCACTACTTTCTACTTCTTCATTTCCCAATACCTCGAAACCGGCTCCTTTGTTGGCTAATGAAATCTCATCAAGCACTGAGACAGGATAGTTGCTGTAGGATTTTAAAAATCCTTCAATAGATAGCAAAGTTGTATTTCCAAAGTACTTTTTGATCCCTGCAGTTAAGTGATCTGATTGTACATAGCTCAGGTTTTCGTTTACCAAGATTCCGGCGCTTTGATAACCCAATTGGGTGTAGGTAGGTATTTTGAAATAACGCCCAATTCCTAAGGTTGCACTCAGGTCTTCATTGAAGTTATAGGTCAATGCGGCTCTTGGAGAAATGTGGTCCAATAATTTGTTTTTGGTAAAGCTATCATCATCGAGGCGAAGCCCAAGCGTAAACTCTGTTTTCGAA
The DNA here is from genome assembly GCA_018623195.1 of Flavobacteriaceae bacterium. Lineage (GTDB taxonomy): Bacteria > Bacteroidota > Bacteroidia > Flavobacteriales > Flavobacteriaceae > UBA3478. The sequence goes on from JAAZVY010000011.1 coordinate 25,393, forward strand.
CCTAGGTTCCCACTAAGCTGAGTAAATATTCCATATTTAGAAAATTCGATAGCAGAAAAGAATGAATTATTGATTCGCTCAATAGTGGTATTGTTCTCATAATTCGATCGTTGCAGATTCATCCCGTAGGCCCATTTTAGCTTTCCAAGATATCTTACTAGGTCAAATCTCAGTTTAGTTTCAGCCTCTAGTGACTCATTAATAAAATAGGCGTCTGCCTCGTTCTCAGGGTCAGCATACTGGGTAAATGTGTTTTGTAATCGATTGTGGGATAGGCTCAGTGTGAATTTCCCTGGCTGGGATTTTAATTTATGCTGCCAACTTATTCCGGCAACATGAGTCCTTTGATCGATAAATGGAGCCTGCTCCAGTTGGGCAGTAGCTTCTTCATCAAAGACCTCAGGTGCTTCTACACTAAAATCATCGATCGCCCCGATGCCGATAAGACTGATTGAATTATAATCATCGATAGTATGATCTATTTTGTATTGATAATCCCAGTAGTCTGGACGGATAGGTAAACCGATAAGTTCAAACAAGAACTGCAGATAGCTTCTTCTTACCGATCCTATAAACGTTGTTTTTTCAGAAATTGGTCCGTCAAAGGTGAGTGCCGTTTCACTAGCACTCACTCGAATATTTCTATTCCATCCTTCACTTGAACCGTTTCGTTGCTCAAATTGTAGCACACCTGAAAGTGCATTGTCGTAGCGCGCATCAAAAGATGAAGCCGATAATGTCACGTTTTCAATGAAAGAAACATTAATCATTCCGACTGGCCCTCCAGCACTTCCCTGTGTACTGAAGTGATTGATGTTAGGAATTTCTATTCCATCTAAATAATAAACACTTTCATTAGGTGCCCCACCTCTAATGATCAGATCATTGCGAAAGCCACCTACCGAAGGTGATACTCCAGGTAATGTTTGGGCTACTTGCACCACATCGTTGTTTCCACCCGGATAGGTAGCGAGTTCCACTGCCGATAGGGTCCTTGTAGAAAGCGGAGATTCCTTAGGTCGAGAGATAAAATTGTCCGCCTGTAAGACTACACCCTCTAGTGCTTCTGCTTTTGGCGAAAGACTAAAATTGTATTCGGGATTACCCTTAGACTTTACAATAATATTGTATAGGGTTTGCGACTCATATCCCAAAAACCGAACACTCAGATTGTAAGATCCAGGAGTAACCCCGCTTATTAGATAAATACCATCGATATCGGTTTGTGCGCCTAGTGGGGTATCCACTAAAATAACTTCTGCACCAGCAAGTGGATAGCCGAATTCATCGACCACGGTTCCTCTAATACTGACTTGTTGTGCGAAAAGCAGGTTAGCACCCAAAAGGAGTGCGAATAGGGTTAGTAGATTTTTCAAAGCAATTTTTTACAAAGATACAATTCAGGAGATTTCGCCATTGTGTATAAAAAAAGGGTTCTAGTGAACCCCTCTTTTTTATCCTTAAGTGACCGCGGGAGGATTACCCAATAAATGGTGTTTTCCTCTCATGCTCCGTAGTCTAAATAAAAAAGAGGCTTGCTCTCGCAAGACTTTTCTTACACACATCTACTCAATTAAGCTTCGCTTATTTCGCCATTGTGTATAAAAAAAGGGTTCTTTATGAACCCCTCTTTTTTATCCTTAAGTGACCGCGGGAGGATTCGAACCCCCAACCCTCAGAGCCGAAATCTGATATTCTATCCAGTTGAACTACGCGGCCAGTAAATTAGTTGCTTAGATGGTCTTTAACCTTTTGGGCGATAACTTTTCCTTCAGCTCTACCAGCTGCTCTCGAATTAACTTCACCAACAACTCGTCCCATGTCTTTCATTCCTTCTGCAGAAAGATCGTTTATAACCTCTTTAATCAGTAGGTCAAGATCTGCCTCTGATAAAGGCTCCGGCAGGAATTGTTCGATAACTTTAGCTTGTGCTAGCTCTGGGTCGGCAAGGTCTGATCTACCTTGTTCGTTGTAGAGAGCTGCGCTATCTTTTCTTTGTTTTACCAGTTTTTGTAGTAGCTTAATTTCATCAGTAGAACTCAATTCTTTTGCACCCGCTTCGCTTTGTTGAAGGAGTATTGCTGACTTTATTGCTCGTAGTGATTCTAAAGCCACAGCGTCTTTTGCTTTCATTGCTGCCTTAAGGGCATCCATTACCTGATTTTGTAAAGCCATATTGTTATCTGAATTGGGTGACAAAAATAATTAAAATTCGCTAAGCCCTTTTTTGAATAGCATTACAAATCTTTAGTCCGTGATCTCTTGAATTATCAATGAACCAAGCGTTTGTTTTTAACCCTCCGAGTACTACACCGGCTAGAAATAGGCCTTCAACCTCAGTCTCTAAGGTTTCAGGATCGTACTTTGGGGTTTGCATTTTATCGTTTTCAAAGGTTACTCCAGCCTGCTTGAGGAAATCGTAGTCAGGTCGATACCCAATCATCAGCAGTACGTAATCAATAGCTAATGTTTTAGTTTCATTCTCCTTTGAAATAAGGAGGTGATCCTCGTGTATTTCTTTGAGATGACTTTGATAATGAGCGGTTATAGAACCGTCAGCAATTCGATTAATAATTTCTGGCCGCACCCAATATTTTACTCGTTCTCCGATAGCGTCTCCTCTGATGATCATCTCAACTTTTGCTCCGGCTCGGTAACATTGTAATGCAGCATCCACTGCTGAGTTGTTAGCACCTACGATAGCAACTCTTTGATTGGAGTAAAAATGTGCATCATCAAAATAATGATGTACATGAGTAAGCTCTTCTCCCGGGATATTTAGTTGATTGCTGTAGTCGAAAAAACCTGTAGCAATCACCAGATTCGAACAGCGATACGACCCCTTTGAAGTGTTGATAGTAAAGATACCGTCAGGGTTTTTATGTGTGGTATGAACGCGCTCGAACAATTTAATGTTTAGATTTCTCGACTGTGCAACTGCGCGATAATATTGAAGTGCTTCAGATCGAAAGGGTTTTGGTTCTTTACAGATAAAAGGGATGTTGTCGAGCTCTAAATTGTCTGAAGAGGAAAAAAATTGCATTCCTTTCGGGTAATGATAAAGTGAATTTACCAGTGTCCCTTTTTCGATAATGGTGTAAGACCACCCTCTTCTTTGTGCCTCTAGCGCACAAGCAATTCCTATCGGACCTGCCCCTACGATGATTAAATCGTACTTTTTATCCATGAAGTGCGGTTATTGCCTCAACTATTGATGGAGCTCGAAAAACTGAGCTTCCGGCAACTAAAATATCAGCACCACAGCGGCTTAATTTTTCGGCATTATTCTTGGTAACCCCGCCGTCAATTTCAATCAAAGTATTTGAGTTGGTCTCATTGATTAATTTCTTTAGGGCGATCACTTTATCGTAGGTGTTTTCGATAAACGACTGTCCTCCGAAACCTGGATTAACGCTCATTAGGCAAACAAGATCAATGTCTTTAATCGTATCCTTAAGTAATTCAATATTAGTGTGAGGATTGATAGCGACACCTGCCTTACATCCCAGCTCTTTAATTCGATGGATACTACGGTGTAAATGCGTGGATGCCTCTAAATGAATGGTAAGGTACTCGGGTTTAAATGCTGCATAAGTACTTAGATACCTGTCTGGATCAACAATCATTAAGTGAATGTCAAGGGGTTTGGTTGATACCTTAGCAACTGCCTCAATCACTGGTACGCCAAAGGAGATGTTGGGAACAAATTGTCCGTCCATCACATCTAGGTGTAATAAAGAAGCCGAACTCTTATTTACTTCTGAAATCTCCTCATTGAGCTTTCCAAAATCAGCAGCTAGGAGTGAGGGTGCTATCGAGTGTGCCATAGGGTAAAATTAGCGAATCGATTAGAATTAAAATAGAAACGCCGGCAAAGCCGGCGTTTCCATAATCATCAATCAAAAAACGAACAGCCACGAAAACTGTAAGTTTAGGCAAGATAGTAATTTATCCTAAATAAGTTTTAAGAATTTTACTTCTTGAGGTATGCTTTAATCTTCTAATCGCCTTCTCTTTAATTTGACGAACTCTCTCGCGAGTAAGATCAAAGGTTTCACCAATTTCTTCTAGAGTCATAGAGTGCGCGCCGGCTAAACCGAAGTATAGTCGTACTACGTCTGCCTCTCTTGGTGTAAGTGTCTCAAGAGCGCGCTCAATTTCAGTTCTTAGTGACTCGTGAAGTAATTCTTTATCCGGGTTGGGTGATTCTCCTGAGCGAAGTACATCGTATAAGTTAGAGTCTTCACCATCGATTAGAGGCGCATCCATTGAAACGTGTCTTCCTGAGTTTTTAAGAGACTGCTTTACATCTTCTACGGTCATATCGAGTTCGGCAGCGATCTCTTCAGCAGATGGCATACGTTCATGCGCTTGTTCTAGGTGAGCGAATGTTTTATTGATCTTGTTAATCGATCCAATTTTATTCAACGGAAGTCGTACGATACGAGATTGCTCTGCAAGTGCTTGTAAAATAGATTGTCTAATCCACCAAACTGCATAGGAGATAAACTTGAATCCTCTAGTTTCGTCAAATCGTTGAGCCGCTTTGATTAGTCCTAAGTTACCTTCATTAATAAGATCGGGAAGGGTTAATCCTTGGTTTTGATACTGCTTGGCTACCGATACCACGAATCTTAGGTTAGCCTTAGTTAGTTTTTCTAAAGCACGTTGATCACCTGCTTTGATCTTCTGAGCTAATTCTACCTCTTCTTCGGCAGTGATCAGATCAACTTTACCAATTTCCTGTAAATACTTGTCTAGGGATGCGGTTTCTCTATTAGTAACCTGCTTTGTAATTTTTAACTGTCTCATGTGCGTTTTGGAATGATGTCGCCTAGTTATACGCAGAAAGTTTCGAAAGGTTACAGTTTTTTGTAAAAAAATAAAGGGGAGTTAAAAACTCCCCTTTAAAACCAATTAGTCTGAATTAGTCTTCAGAGCTATTTTTTTGATCTCGATCTGATCGCTGATTGCGATCTTTAGATCTGTTGTCACGGCCGTGACGTGAATCTCTAGAACCTCTGTTATCTCTGCGATCGTTTCTTGGAGCTCTTTCTACATAACCTTCGGGCTTTTCTAAAAGAGCTTTACGTGAAACTTTCTCTTTCTTGGTTCTTGGATCAAACCCAAAGTACTTAACTTCAAATTCATCACCCATGTTGATAACGTCGCTGACATTTTCAGTGCGTTCCCAAGCAAGCTCTGACACGTGAAGTAATACTTCGTTTCCAGGAGCATCCACATATTCAACTACTGCACCAAATTCAAGCATTTTGATCACCTTAACCTTATAAGTAGATCCAACTTCAGGCTTGAACATTAATGATTCAATGGAAGCGATTACACTATCGATACCTTCTTGGCTAGTTCCTAGAATTTCAACAACACCTTCTCCGGTTTCATTCTCGTTGATAACGATGGTGCACCCGGTTGTTTTTTGAAGTTCTTGGATGTTTTTACCACCACTTCCGATAAACGCTCCGATAAGATCACCAGGAATATTCGTAGTAACGATTTTAGGAGCATGAGCCTTAACTTCTGCTTTCGGGGTATCGATGGTTTCGATCAGCTTGCCTAGAATATGTAGTCTTCCGTCTTTAGCTTGCATTAAAGCTTTAGTAAGGATTTCGTAAGAAAGACCTTTTACCTTAATGTCCATTTGACATGCGGTGATACCATCTGCTGTACCCGTTACTTTGAAGTCCATATCACCAAGGTGATCTTCATCACCTAGGATATCTGAAAGTACTGCATACTTGCCACTCTCGCTATCAGTAATAAGTCCCATTGCGATACCTGACACTGGCTTTTTGATTTGAACACCGGCATCCATAAGCGCTAGTGTCCCCGAACATACGGTAGCCATTGAAGAAGAACCATTAGATTCTAATACTTCAGACACTACACGAACCGTGTAAGGACAGTCGTCAGGAATCATATTCTTAAGTGCTCGCTGAGCCAGATTACCGTGTCCAACTTCTCTACGTGAAGTACCTCTAATTGGTCTCGCTTCTCCTGTAGAGAAAGGAGGGAAGTTGTAGTGTAGGTAGAACGTTTCTTCTCCTTCTAATGACGGCATATCGATAATATTCGCCTCGCGAGAAGTACCCAGAGTTACGGTAGATAACACTTGAGTTTCACCACGGGTAAAGATACCTGAACCGTGCGTCGATGGTAAGTAATCAATTTCACACCAGATAGGACGAATTTCGTCAGTTTTTCTTCCATCTAAACGAAGGCCTTCGTCTAGTGTTAGATTACGTACTGCCTCTTTTTCAACCTTGCTGTAATAGCTACCGATTAGCTTGCCCTTTTCCTCTAATTCTTCTTCAGAAAAGCTCGCTTTAACCGCTTCTTTAATTTCAGCAAATGCGGCACCACGCTCTTTTTTAGAAGATCCAGCTTTCGCAACAGCATAAACTTTGTCGTAAGCGAGTTCATGAATTCTTTGGTAAAGCGCTTCCTCTTTAGCAGCTTCTTCGAATTCACGAGTTTCTTTCTTACCTACTTGTTCTACTAAACGGTGCTGAGCATCACATTGTACGCGAATAGCTTCGTGAGCGAATTTAATGGCTTCAACCATTTCTTCTTCGCTGATCTCTTTCATCTCACCTTCAACCATCATTACTGAATCGTAAGAGGCTCCGATGATCATATCGATATCAGATTCTTTTAATTGTGCTAGAGAAGGGTTGAGAACAAATTCTCCGTTTACACGTCCGATACGAACCTCTGAAATAGCAGTTTCGAATGGAATATCTGATAATTGTAGTGCAGTTGAAGCTGCAAGACCTACCAGGGCATCTGGGGTGATCGATTCGTCGTAAGACATCATCTGAATCATTACCTGAGTCTCTGAATGGTAATCTTTTGGAAATAATGGGCGAAGTACACGGTCAACAATACGCATTGTTAATACTTCACCATCGCTTGGTCTAGCTTCTCTTTTGAAGAAACCACCAGGGTATCTACCTGCTGCTGCAAATTTCTCTCTGTAATCCACTGTAAGTGGTAAGAAGTCAACGTCAGCTGCTTGATAATTTGAAACTACTGTACATAGTAACATACAGTTTCCTGAGCGTACGACTACTGAGCCATGCGCTTGTTTGGCAAGTTTACCAGTTTCAATACTGATCGTTCTGCCATCACCGAGATCAATGATCTCTTGAAATGTTTTTGGAATCATAAAATTGTTAGGATAAATCCTAGTGTTTTGTGCCTGTGGCACGAGTTAAACAATTGGTCAATAGTTGTGTTGTTGTGAAGTGTGGTAGACCAATGAAAAACTGAGAAACGACGAGCGTTTCAAAAAAAAAAGGGCATTCCTTGGAATGCCCTTAATAGATTATTTACGGATCCCTAGATCTTTAATAAGTGAACGATACTTCTCGATATCATTAGCTTTTAAATAGTCTAGAAGACTACGACGCTTACCTACTAAGCGAATTAATGAACGCTCAGTATTAAAATCTTTGTGATTTTTCTTTAAGTGTTCAGTTAAGTGGTTGATTCGGTAAGTGAAAAGAGCGATTTGCCCTTCTGTCGAACCCGTGTTAGTTTCAGAACCCCCGTATTGCTTGAAGATTTCTGCTTTTTTTTCTTGTGATAAATACATGCCAATATTCGTTAATGATTATTATGTACCTGATTGACGCTCAATCAGGCGGCAAATATAGGTTATTTTTTAAGATAGCTCTTCTGCTTTTTCAGAAACTTTTCTCAGTGGGAGGTTGAGGATCAAGTCAATATATAAATTGATCTTCTCCTTCAATTCTTTTCTATGAGAGATAAAATCTAAAAAACCATGTTCCTTTACAAATTCTGCCGTCTGAAAACCTTCTGGCAAATCTTGTCCGGTAGTATCCTTTACTACACGGGGACCTGCAAAACCGATTAGAGCACCAGGCTCAGCAATATTGATGTCTCCTAACATGGCATAGGAAGCTGTTGTACCTCCGGTTGTAGGATCGGTGCAAAGAGAAATGTAAGGTAGTTTGGCTGCATCGAGTTGAGCGAGCTTAACAGAGGTTTTAGCCATCTGCATTAGGGATAACGCCGCCTCCATCATTCTTGCTCCTCCTGATTTTGATATAATCACAAACGGCGCTTTTCTCTTAATAGCGACGTCTACCGCACGCGCGATTTTTTCTCCAACTACACTTCCCATTGAGCCTCCGATGAAACTAAAATCCATACAAGCAATAACGATCTCACGTCCTGCAGATAATCCATAGGCTGTTCTGATCGCATCGTTTAATTTGGTCTTTTTCTTAGCGTCAACCAGACGGTTCTTGTATTTCTTAGTGTCCTCAAAATTTAAAGGGTCCTTTGAAGAAAGTTCTTGGTTGAACTCGGTAAATGAGTTGTCATCAAAAAGTAATTCGAAATACTCCTTACTTCCAATGCGTACATGATAATCATCTTCAGGACTTACAAACGCATTTTTAGCTAACTCGTCAGACTCAACTATTTTACCGGTAGGAGATTTGTACCAAAGCCCCTTAGGGGTGTCTTTTTTCTCCTCCGTAGCCGTTTGTATTCCCTTTTCTGTCCTTTTAAACCAAGCAGATGCCATCGTTTGTTGTTTTTGTTATAGAGTGTTCACGTTGTTCAGATCCTCGAACGCCTTTTTCAGACGAGAAGAGAAAGTGTCTTCGCCTTTTCGTAACCAAACTCGCGGGTCGTAATGCTTTTTATTAGGAGATTCTTCCCCTTCTGGATTACCGATTTGCGTTCTCAAGTAATCGATTTTTTCAGTCATGTAGTCACGAATGCCCTCTGTGAATGCGAATTGAAGGTCGGTGTCAATGTTCATTTTAACCACACCGTATCCGATCGATTCTTTGATTTCTTCAACAGACGAACCAGAACCACCATGGAAAACAAAATCGATTGGGTTGTGCTCGCTGATATTATATTTCTTTTGAATGTATGCCTGAGAATCTTTAAGAATGGTTGGAGTTAGCTTTACATTTCCTGGCTTGTATACCCCATGCACGTTACCGAATGCTGCAGCGATGGTAAAACGAGGAGAAATCTTTGAAAGTTCTTCGTAGGCGAATGCAACTTCTTCAGGTTGAGTGTATAGTTTAGAAACATCTACATCACTATTATCTACACCATCTTCTTCACCACCGGTTACTCCTAGTTCGATCTCTAAAGTCATGTCCATTGCAGACATTCTTTTCAGATATTCCTTACAAACTTCAATGTTCTCCTCGATCGGTTCTTCAGATAAGTCGATCATATGTGAGCTAAAAAGTGATTTACCGGTTTCTTTATAAAACGCTTCACTAGCATCTAAAAGACCATCAATCCAAGGAAGAAGTTTTTTAGCACAGTGGTCAGTGTGTAAGATTACTCGAGCACCGTATGCTTCTGCTAATTGATGAACGTGTTTTGCTCCAGCTACAGCTCCTGCAATTGCAGCCTTTTGTTTTTCGTTAGATAATCCCTTACCGGCATTAAACTGTGCTCCTCCGTTCGAGAATTGGATAATTACTGGTGCATTTAACGCTACAGCTGTCTCCATAACGGCGTTGATCGTGTTTGAGCCAACTACGTTAACCGCAGGTAGGGCGAAAGACTTTTCTTTAGCAAGTTTGAAAATAGCTTGAACTTGGTCTCCAGTGGCTACCCCTGCAGGGATTGATGATAAACTCATTCGTTTGGTTTTTTGATTATGTTAGTCGACAAATGTAAGAAATGCTTTTAAAAAGGATGATTGATTCCGACATTGAAAATGGGGCGATTGTTTGATTGGTTATAAAACCAACGATTATCTCCCGAAAATGCAGGATTATAAATCTTCCAACCTAGGTCTACCCGAAACAAGAAATAGTCAAAATCGTAGCGTAGCCCGACCCCAGCACCCACGGCAACATCTTTGAAAGAAGACCACCCCTTGAAAATGGCTTCTTCTACCTCGGTATCGTCAAGAACGTTCCAAATGTTTCCAATATCTGTGAATAGGGCTCCTTTAATACTTTGACTAAGGTCAAACCGCAATTCGTTACTCCACGTGATTTTGAAATTGGCATCGTTAAATTCATTGATTTGATTGGTCGTGCCTGGTCCTAGGGTGTACGCATTCCAAGATCGGATGTCGTTGGAGCCTCCTGCAAAGTAACTCCTAACAAAAGGAACGTTATTTCCAGACCCAAAGGGTATGGCGACACCTGCAAAAAAACGGGTTGCGAATCGAGTATCGTCGCTCAATTCAAAGTGTTTAATGGTGTTAATTTCAGTTTTAATGTATTGAGCAAAAGGAACCTTAAATATGGATTCACTAGGGGATGAATCAATGAAATCAAGAAGTGCTCCTGCGAGCTCAAATTTCAAACCAAACTGTGAGTAATTGGGTGTGTTTCTGTTTTCTGAGTTTTGAAACGAATAATTAAAACTTGAGGATACGATGAAGTTGTTCTCTGTGAGGCGGTTCCTACGCTCTTCAATTCTTCTAACTTCTAAGGTTTCTTCTTCAGAGAGCGGTAGTGCTCCTTGTAAGGCTGCATCAATAAATGCATTAGCACCTTCAGGAATATTGAGTTCAGCTTCTTCTATCGCTTGATCTGTATCGAAGAAATTGGTGTACGCACTATCTCCTCTGAGGGGATCTGCTAGTAGATTAAGCTGATCAAAGGTATTTCGATAAATAGAGAAAAAATTGTCTGGATTCAAATGGTTCACATAAGTAATGCTTGGAAACTCGAAAGAATACCTTCTTCTATCGGTGCGATAATTAAATCGGTAAATGGCATTAAATGTTTGCCGGTCAAGTCCCAGGTTTTTTTGAAAATTTGTTCCGATTTGTAAGGTAGTTTGCGGATGTTTTTGTTCAGAAACAAGATTCGCTGTTGGTAAAATCATCCATAATCTAGGTACACTGAGGTTGATGTCTACCCCTAATTCAGTGGTTAGATTATCGCTGGGAAGTAAGGAGTTTCCAATGCTACCACTAAGTGCAAGGCTCAGGTTTTCATGAGAGCCAAAAACATTACGCGCGAGGATAGATGATCGCAGCGTAGTTCCTAGTTGTTGAATGTTAGAATGTGTTAAATCTAAATCGGCATTCAGTGCATATCGCTTTCGATCTCTTAAATAGATGGAAGCGGTAAGTGTTTGGTCACTTTCTGCTACTAATTCGATATTAGGGTAAAGAAAGTGATTGAGATCACCGATAAGATCTACGGTATTTGCTAAAAGTTTTTCATTATAAACGGCTCCAGGTTTATAGCTAATTATTCTAGCTACCACCATAGGGTCAAAGGAAAGTTCATCAAAACCAAAGAATTCAATTCCGCCTATAATGGCTAGCGTAAAGTCATCTTCAGTGGCACCTTCGCTAAATACCTTCGTTCTACCAATCTGAAAAGGTCTGTAAACTGCGCTGCTATCAATGATTCTTCTTACCCTTAATTTTTTCGACTCTGATTGGGCGGTGGTGTCTCCTCTAATCTCATAGGAAATCAAACTTTTTTGAAAATCGTAGATACCTTGATTTCTTAAAAGCGAGGTTAGCTCTTGTCGATCATCGTCGATATTAGCAAGGTTGAGTATCATTCCCTTTTTTAAGGGTAAGACACTTTCGTTCTTATTAATTAATGAATCAAATCTATCGTCAGGACTTTGAATATCAATTTCGTCGATTTCAAAAGGTTTTTTGGTCTCAATAATGATTGATTGTTTTGCTTTTGTGGCCTTCTTGTTGACCTTGATTTCGCTGTTGACATTTACATTTAAGTAGCCTTTTCTCTTGTAGAAGTTTTTTAACCGATTAACACTGGCTTCTGCAATTTCATCGGTGTAAATGACCGGTGGTTCACCGATGCGCCTTAACCAGTTATTGATCAAATTCGACTTACGCCCTGAGGAATTGTAGAGCATTAGTTTTACAGGCAGTCCTAATATCCTCTGATTGGGTTTTTGCACCAGCTGATTGATTACCGATGGGTCCTTCGATTGAACGCCGTTGATATAAACGCGTTGCTTTTTTAACCAGAGGGTTTCTGGTTCTAGCTTTTTAGTACTGCTACAAGCAGATAAAAGAAAGACTAAGAGAATAACAATTACCTTTGTGGCTTGCGAACTTATTCTCGATACGTTCGATATCATAGTGTAAAAATAGCCTAAATAAACGATGCTATCTCAGGCCAAAATACGTTTCATCAATCAACTTAGTCGTAAGAAAATACGATATGAAGAGGGATGTTTTATTGTTGAGGGAAACAAAGGAGTAAAGGAAGGACTAGAGGAAGGTCTAACTGCGCGAGAACTATATGTATCTGACCCATCTTTAATTCCTTTTTCCGGTGCTGAAGTAATCACCGAAAAGGAGATGAAGAAGATCTCACAACTTACCACTCCTTCAGATACTTTAGCGGTCTTTGATTTCCCTGAAATCAAAGATTGGCAAGATGCTGATTGGGTGTTGGCATTGGATGAAATTCAAGACCCAGGAAATTTGGGAACAATTATTCGAACGGCAGATTGGTTTGGCTTCAAACACATTCTTTGTGGTCAGGGGACGGTCGATCCGTTTCATCCTAAGGTGATTCAGGCTACCATGGGCTCGTATGCTCGGGTACAATGTCATTCCATCGATCTTGAAGCCTGTTTGCAACAGCAAGAGCGAACGGTTGTTGGAGCAGATCTTGAAGGTGTTCCTTTAAAAAATTACGATGTACCTTCTAAAGGGGTATTGGTAATTGGTAACGAAGGAAGAGGGTTATCCAGCAGCGTAGAGAAACTCCTCGATACGAAAGTCACTATTGAAAGAGGAGAAGGGTCGAAGGCTGAGAGTCTTAATGCTGCGATCTCAACGGCGGTTATCTTGCATACAATTTCCAACCGTCTTTCGTCTCAAAACTGATCGTAAAAAGTACCGCCTTTGACTGTAAACCTTTCAGTGCGCTTGTGTCTAATTCTATTTGATCAGATACGATTGGAGTAATCATCCGAACACCTAGTGCTAGTTTGCTTTTCTTCAAATAAAAATCGACACCCGCACCGAGTTCGATGGAGTGCATAAGCCTATTGTAAGGAATCGTCCAGGATTCAAGTTCTTGTGAGGTTTTGTAGCTCGCTAGGTAGCCTCCAAGAATAAAAGGATTATAATTCGCGTGTCGCTCCCCTTGGTATTTGATTAGCAGCGGTAGCTGTACTTCGGTGATTCCTCCTTCTGGGTTTCCAATCGCTGCTCTATTCAAAAGAATTCCAGGTTCAATTCTAAGGTCGGTTCGCTCTAAAATCCGATGTTCTGCCACTAATCGAAACCCTCCAGCAATCCCATCGAAGATGTTTAACGCTGTCTCGTCAATCGGAGGATTTTCTATGGTATAACTAGTACCATAATTGGTTAGGTTGAAAAGAATCCCAAAGTTCCATGCCTCCTCATCTGCACCCCTTAGATTAAGACCAGACGGATGTCTCTTTTGTGCTTGACCGAAGAGGCTAAACAGAATTGCGAAAATCGCAATGATATGCTTATTTCTTAGCATAATAGATACAGGCTGCGCCAAAGGTTTGGGGATGATAGCTTGCTTTTGAAAAGCCTACACGGATAAGTACCTCGGTTAGCCTTTCGTTATACGGGAATTTTTCAGCAGAATCAGAAAGATATTTATAAGCTCTTGGGTCTCTTGAAAAAAGTTTTCCGAAAAGGGGTAGAATGATTCTGCCGTGAATCTTGTACAATAATTTGAGGATCGGATTCGTTGGCATTGAAGTTTCAAGTATGGCTAAGGTGCCTCCAGGTTTTAGAACTCGAAGTATTTCAGCCAGACCGACCTCTAGATTCTCAAAATTCCTCACTCCAAATGCAACCGTTGCCGCATCGAAACTTTGATCGGCATAACTCAGGTTTTCACTATCACCAATGACCATATCGATTTGATGATTTAGATGCTGAGATTGAACCTTTTGTTTACCCACTTCTAACATTCCAGGAGAAATATCTAAGCCAGTTACCTTTGCCTTGCTTGATGCTGCGATTGCAATGGCCAAGTCACCAGTTCCTGTTGCTACGTCAAGCACCGTTTCGGGGACTAGTGATACAATATGACTCACCAGTTTTTTACGCCATGACAAGTCAACACCGAACGTAATCATTCGATTCAGTTGGTCATATTCGCTAGAGATGGTATCAAACATGGTTGATACCTGTGACTTTTTCGAATCCTTACGCTCTTTGTAGGGAACGATTTTCTGGTGTTTCTCTGAGCTCATAAGCTACAAAGATACGATTACCCTATTTAAGAAAGTGCTTCAGAAATACGATGAATTGCTTCTTTTAAAGATTCCTCAGAAGCCGCATAAGAAATTCGTATACAATTCGAATCACCGAAAGCTTCACCGGTAACGGTAGCGACACCAGCCTCCTCTAATAGGTAAAGTGAGAAGTCAGAAGCATTGTTAATGGTTTTGCCTCGAAGTGTTTTGCCAAAGTATTCTGAAATATCAGGGAAAACGTAGAATGCTCCTTCGGGTACGTTTAGTTTAAACCCTGGAATAGCACCTAAGAGTTTTAAGACTAAATCTCTTCTTTGGTGAAAGGCTTCAATCATGTAATCAATCTTCGATACAGGTGCTTCTAATGCAGTGATAACTGCTCTTTGAGCAATAGCATTTGCGCCACTAGTTACTTGACCTTGTAGTTTGTTACAAGCCTTTGCAATCCATGCTGGGGCACCGATGTACCCAATACGCCAACCGGTCATTGCAAATGCTTTTGAAACACCATTTACAGTCACCACTCGATCGTAAAGCGATGGAATCGATGCAATGGATGCATGGGATTCTTTACTGAAGTTGATATGCTCGTAGATTTCGTCAGAAACAACGATGATATTCGGGTGGTCGTTTAACACCTCTGCAAGCGCCTCTAGCTCTGATTGGTGATAGAACGATCCGCTAGGATTACATGGAGAACTGAACCAAAGCATACGTGTTTTGTCTGTTATTGCTGCGCGCAACTGCTCAGGCGTCATTTTGAAGTCAGCATCGATGGTAGTTTTAACTTCTACAGGCACTCCGTCAGCTAGCTTTACAATATCTCGATACGATACCCAGTAAGGAGCCGGCAAAATAACTTCGTCACCGGGGTTGATAATTGCCATAGCAACGTTGTAAAGTGATTGTTTTGCCCCTGTAGAAACTACAATTTGATCTAGACCATAAGTCAGGCCGTTATCTCTTTTAAATTTTAAAGCGATAGCTTGTTTAAGATCTGCATAACCATCAACGGGAGAGTAGCTGTTGTAGTTTTCGTCAATAGCTTGTTTTGCTGATTCTTTAATGAAATCAGGAATGGTGAAGTCTGGCTCACCAAGACTCAAGCCGATGATGTCTTTACCTTCGTTTTTTAATTCTCTTGCTTTTGCAGCCATTGCTAGAGTGGCTGAAATTTCCATTTTTTGGACGCGTTCTGACGGATGTGAATTCATAATTTTCTTTACTATGCAGTTTTCAGACTGCAATGTTAGTGATAATTTTGCTTTCTTAACGATTACTATGAAAGCGCAAGATCTACTTGAATACTTCCCTCAACTAACTGATATTCAAAGAGAAAGATTTGAATTATTGGGTGATTTATACCAGGATTGGAATCAAAAAATCAATGTGGTATCACGAAAAGATATTGAAGAGTTATATCTGCGCCATGTATTACATTCCTTAGCTATTGGTTTGTTTCAGGAATTCAAACCTGGATCGAGAATAATAGATGTAGGCACTGGGGGTGGATTTCCTGGAATCCCCTTAGCAATTCTTTTCCCTGAGGTTTCCTTCACCTTGGTTGATTCGATAGGTAAAAAAATTAGAGTAGTAGACGAGGTCGTTTCAGGTCTTGGGTTAACTAACGTGATTTCAATCAACGATCGAGTAGAGAATATTGCAGGAACTTTTGATTTTATCGTAAGTCGTGCGGTAGCTGCAATGCCCACTTTTGTTCATTGGGTTGAAGGAAAAATTAGTTCAGAAAACAAACACGAGCGGGCTAACGGTATTCTGTATTTGAAAGGAGGAGATTTAACCGAAGAGTTAGCTCCCTTTAAAAATAAAATAACGGTATACAACCTCTATGATCGCATACCGTTAGATTTCTTTGAAACGAAACGTCTCGTTTATTTACCCTTATCCTAAGAACGGATATTTATAATCAGTAGGGGTAAGGAAGGTTTCTTTAATTAATCTTGGAGATACCCAACGTGTAAGGTTCAGTACTGATCCCGCCTTATCATTCGTTCCAGATGCTCTAGCTCCTCCGAAGGGTTGCTGACCTACAACGGCCCCAGTTGGCTTGTCATTTAGATAGAAGTTCCCTGCTGCATTTTGAAGCGCGGTAATTGCCTCATTCATGGCATATCGATCTTCTGAGAAAACGGCTCCTGTTAAAGCGTATTCTGAGGTTTCATCAACTAGTTTTAGGGTGTTTGCCCAATCCTTGTCTTGATAAATATAAACGGTAACTATTGGACCGAACAGTTCGGTCTCCATAGTAGTGTATTTCGGGTCTGTAGTGACAATAACGGTAGGTTCAA
>JAAZVY010000012.1 GCA_018623195.1 Flavobacteriaceae bacterium
AGCTGTGATTCCAGTTCCACAAGCATGAGTCTCGGCTTCTACCCCTCTTTCGTAAGTTCTAATCGCAAGCTTATTTTCACCGAGAAGTTCGACAAAATTAACATTACATCCGGCAGGGCTAAAAGCATAACGAAGTGCGCTTCCCTCTCTTTCAAGTTCAATTTTATCCAGCTCTGAAACCCAAACAATCTGATGTGGAGACCCCGTGTCTAAAAACAAATTGTCGTTATCTAAACGTTCCACACTAGAAACATTTGACATATTAATCTCGATAAGATGATCTTTTCGTTTCGCTCCTAAAGGGGTACCATTGAAATCAAAAGCAATAGCTTCTGAAAGGCCTTTGTGATCGATTCCGAATTGGACAATGCAACGTGCCCCATTACCACAAAAAGAAGACTCTGATCCATCAGAATTAAAATAGGTCATTTTAAAATCTAACTCGTTGTGGCGATCGTAAAACATAAGCCCATCTGCCCCAACGCCATAGCGTCTCTCACAAATCTTTTTAATCTGTGTGTTGTTAAGTTCAATGGGCACTTCTGAACGATCGATAATCACAAAATCATTTCCCGCTCCGTGATACTTATAAAATGGCACCTTTACATTCATACCTGCAATATACCTCAATTTTTAAAGGAAGCAGAAGCGTTAAATGAGCGTTAAATGCCTATCTTAAAAAGAAAAATGATTTCATTTTTGTAAAAAAATCAAGTATTATGAAAAAATGGATCTTCCCCTTGACGATAGCCGTTTTTTCGGCGATCACCACTTCTTTTGTTCAACATTGGTTGACTGATAAAGAGAAACCATTAGTCGAAACAATAACCTTTGAGAGTGCGACTACGCAGCCTGTTTCTCTAAGACTTCCAGAAACAAGCACCGATTTTACGATAGCTGCTGAAAAGACCATACATGCGGTAGTTCATGTAAAGAATGTTAGCAGTGCAAAAGGGCCTCAATCTTTAATGGACTTTTTCTATGGTTATGAAAGCTTTAGCACCCCTCAAATTGGTACAGGTTCTGGAGTAATTGTATCACCTGACGGATATATCGTTACCAATAATCACGTTATCGAAGAAGCCTCTGAGCTTGAAGTCACTTTAAATAACAACGCCAGTTACACCGCTCAAATCATAGGAACCGATCCCAACTCAGATTTGGCATTATTAAAAATTGAAGCTGAAGAAGAACTCCCCTATTTAGCCTTTGGAGATTCTGACCGCAGTGCGGTTGGTGAATGGGTACTTGCAGTCGGAAACCCATTTAATCTTACCTCTACGGTTACTGCCGGTATCATTTCAGCCAAATCGCGATCGATTTCAACAGCAAATAACCTCTCGTTTATTCAAACCGACGCGGCAGTTAACCCTGGCAATAGCGGTGGTGCACTGGTTAACACCAAAGGTGAACTTATTGGTATTAATACAGCTATAAAGTCCCGCACCGGATCCTATGTCGGTTATTCATTTGCTATCCCTAGTAATACAGCAAAAAAGGTTATTGAAGATCTTTTAGAATTTGGAAAAGTTCAACGCGGAATACTAGGTATATCGGCGCTAAGGGCTGAATCTATTGAAGCCATTAGAAGAGGGCTCGACGAAATTGAAGGAGTGTATATCTCTGAAGTAAATGTAGGCTCTGGGGCTGAAATAGCAGGATTGAAATCTGGCGACATCATCAAGCGTGTTGATGGCCTGCCAATTAAGAATTTCACGGCACTTACAGGTTACCTTTCTGCCAAAAGACCAGGTGATCAGGTTGAGATTATATTTGAACGCGATGACAATCAGCTTTCTACTATAGTCACTTTAACCAAAAATGAAACTGCCGAACTCAATCGCCTTGGTCTAAGGGTTCAAAATTTAAACGAAACGTTACAGAAAAAATTTAATCGGAAAGAAGGAGTAATTATAACCGCAGCTTCAGAATACTATAAAAATTATAATCTTGAGGGTAAAGTAGTTATTGCCATTGACGGTATCAAGGTTTCAACGATTGAGGATGCCATAGAAGCCAGTAACGAAAACAAAACCTATCGACATGCGCTTACGGTGATCGACGAAGAAGGCAACAAAGAAACCCTAATCTTTAACTAATTTTGCCGTTTAACTTGATTATTCGATTTTGAGAATAGATATCATAACTGCCGTTCCAGACTTATTAGATAGTCTTTTAGGACATTCCATTGTCAAAAGAGCTGTTGAGAAAAAATTATTTGAGCTACAAATACATTCCCTTCGTGATGAGGGCTTAGGAAAGTATCGACAGATCGACGACTATCCTTATGGAGGAGCGGCAGGAATGGTTTTAATGGCAGAACCCTTAGATCGAATGTTAACCAAGTTATCGGAGCAGCTAACCTACGATGCGATTGTCTATCTTACGCCTGATGGAGAGTTATGGACGCAAAACGCGGCCAACCAATTTTCACTTAAAGGGAATATCATTATGATATGCGGTCACTACAAGGGTATAGATCAGCGTATCAGAGATCTTTGGGTAACTCATGAGATTTCTATCGGTGACTTTGTTTTATCAGGCGGAGAAATAGCAGCAGCGGTATTAACTGATAGTATCGTTCGATTATTACCTGGAGTTTTAGGGGATATGGAGTCTGCCTTAAGCGATTCTTTTCAAGATTCTCTACTAGCTCCACCAGTCTATACACGACCATCAGAATTCAAAGGATTAAAGGTGCCTGAGGTGCTAATGAGTGGAAATTTTAAGGCTATTGAAACCTGGAATGAAGAGGAGGCAATTAAAAGAACGAAAGAGCGCAGACCAGACTTATTAAAATAAGTAATTTTTTAGGTCGAGGTGATTGCTATTTTTAAATAAAATACTATTTTTGCACCCAGTTTTAAAGCATTCCAAATGGAAAATTTAGTTCAATACGTAGAAAACACCGCAGTGGCGCAGAAGGAATTCCCAAAGTTCGGAGCCGGTGATACGATTACTGTATATTACGAAATTAAAGAAGGAGAGAAAACGCGTACTCAGTTCTTCAAAGGGGTAGTTATTCAAATTAAAGGTTCTGGTTCTACAGAAACTTTTACTATCCGTAAGATGTCAGGAACAGTAGGTGTTGAGCGTATCTTTCCTATGAATATGCCAGCACTTCAGAAAATTGAGGTGAACAAGAGAGGTAAAGTTAGACGTTCTCGTATCTTCTACTTCCGCAGCTTAACTGGTAAAAAAGCTAGAATCAAAGAAATCAGAAATTAATTGATTTCTAATCATTTTGTTAAGCCGTGCAAAGTTCTTTTCACGGCTTTTTTTGTGTCTTATATTTGCCACGCCAATTTGGCTTAAAACCAATAATCAATGAAAAAAATCTACTACACTCTTACCGATGAAGCACCCGCTTTAGCGACTTTTTCTTTTCTTCCGATGGTAAAGGCCATCACAAAGTCTACAGGTATAGAGTTTTTGGTGAAAGATATTTCTCTCTCTGCTAGAATTCTCGCAGCATTCAATCATAGGCTACCCGAAAGCCAACGCGTTGAAGATGCCTTAAGCACCCTTGGATCTCTAGCTAAAGAATCAGATACCACGATTATCAAACTACCAAACATCAGTGCATCCATTCCACAGCTTAAAGCAGCGATAAAGGAGCTTCAAGAAAAAGGATTTAACCTTCCTGATTATCCCGACACAGTGAGTAGTGAAGATGAGAAGGAAATCAAAGCTTTATATGACAAGGTTAAAGGTAGTGCCGTTAACCCTGTTTTAAGAGAAGGTAATTCTGATCGTCGCGCTCCATTGGCGGTGAAGAACTACGCTAAAAAACATCCTCACTCAATGGGGGCATGGTCTTCAGAAAGCATGAGTCATGTGAGCACAATGAGTAAAGGAGATTTCAAAAGCAATGAAAAGTCAATTACCAGCGAAAAGGCTACTGAGGTGACTATTGAATTTGTTTCTAGCGAAGGTACCTCTTCCCTACTCAAAAAAGACATTGCTATTCAAAAAGGTGAAATCTTTGATACCACAAAGATGTCAGTATCTCAGCTACGAGCATTTCTAAAAGATGAAATAAACGATGCCACGTCTAAAGGTCTTCTGCTTTCAGCACACCTTAAGGCAACGATGATGAAGGTGTCTGACCCCATTCTTTTCGGTCATATTATCGAAATATACTTCGAAGAAGTTTTTGAAAAATATCAAGAAATTTTTGTCCAGCATGGTATCAATGCCAATGAAGGTCTTCAGAGCATCTTCAATAAACTAGACGAAATAGCTGATGCTGATTTAGCCAAGGAGATCAAAGCGAGTTTCGACAAAGTAATGGAGAACAAGGCCGATCTCGCGATGGTTAATTCAGATAAAGGAATTACTAACCTTCATGTACCTAGCGATATAATCATTGATGCTTCGATGCCTGCTATGATTAGAAACTCAGGTCAAATGTGGGACAAAAACGGCCAATCGCGAGATACTAAAGCCTTAATTCCCGATAGCTCTTACGCTGCCGTTTACCAATCAACGATCGATTACTGTAAAGAGAATGGAGCTTTTGATCCAAGAGAAATGGGTACGGTTCCAAACATCGGACTGATGGCCCAAAAGGCTGAAGAATACGGATCTCATGATAAAACTTTTGAACTCTCTGAAGCTGGGGTGGTTCGAGTAGTAGATAAAGATGGTACTGTTCTCCAAGAACAGTCTATTGAAAAAGGTGACATCTTCAGAATGTGTCAGGTTAAGGATGCTCCAATAAGAAATTGGGTTTCTTTAGCAGTTGAACGCGCGCGTTTAAGCAATACACCTGCGGTTTTCTGGTTAGATAGTGACCGTGCGCACGATAGAGAGCTCATCAAAAAAGTAGAGGCTTATCTAGGTGAGGAAGACACAACAGGATTAGATTTACGAATACTAAGTCCAAAAGAAGCTACGCTATTTACACTGGATAGATTAAAAAATGGCCTAGACACTATTTCGGTAACGGGTAATGTACTTAGAGATTACTTAACCGATCTTTTCCCAATATTAGAGGTTGGAACTTCGGCTAAGATGCTTTCAATCGTTCCACTCATGAATGGTGGAGGATTATTTGAAACAGGAGCAGGTGGATCTGCCCCAAAACATGTGGAGCAATTTGTTGAAGAGGGACACCTTCGCTGGGATTCTTTAGGAGAGTTTCTCGCTCTTCAAGTCGCATTAGAATTTGTTGGACAACAAAATCAATCTAATGAGATTCAAGTTTACTCGGATGCTTTAGGTGCAGCCGTAGAAAAACTTCTAGATGAAGATAAAGGTCCTAAGCGTAAAGTAGGTGAACTCGATACAAGAGGAAGTCATTTCTACCTCGTTAAATTCTGGATTGAGGCATTAGCTCAATCGAGCTTAAACGACAAAGTCAAATTCGAGAACCTGAATGCTGCTATTGATTCTTTAGGTAATCAAATTTTAAGTGATATCCATACTACCCAAGGCCAATCACAAGACTTAGGTGGATACTACACCCTTGATGCGAATAAAGCAACCAAGGCTATGTGCCCTAGTAAAACCTTAAATAACCTTTTAGAGGAGCACTTGGCATAAAATGGATAAAGCTGTACTACAAAAAGGCCTGATGATATGGCTAAGAGCATTGCTATTTATGGCCCTAGGACCGGTTGTGCTCAGTAGTGCATTTAAAAATCAGAACCATTCCCTTTTTATACCTGTTCTCGTTGTAGGAATAGTTTTGAGTTTTTTTGCTATTTATTTTGGCTTCAAGGCGATTAAAAAAATGATGGAGGGGCTATTTAGCGACAAAAGCTAATTAGCCTTCCATATTTCTTCCATCGATGCCAAATTTATTGGGTGCAGTGCTTCACGATAGGGCAAAGTGCCTGCGGTAAAAGCCCTTTGAAGAATATCCTCAATCCAATAATCCTCAAGATTCTCATAGGGATTGTAGGCCTCTTTCAAATCCATTTGATAAGCGGATGCAGCGGTTTGATACCAAAATGCGGTCCAACCATTTCTGAAGGTTTTAACCAAATCAAAAGCACTGTAACCCGTTTGTCTGTCTATTAAACGAATGAGTATTTTACCATCATTGCGAGAAAGTTTCTTCAGTGGTTTAGTGAGTTCAGTCTCTAAATATTTCTTAACTCTTTTAGTGTAAGCCCTTTTCTGTCCCTTCCTCTTAAGGGTACTCAAGCGATCCTCAACGGTTTTTAGTCGATCCTCAGCAAGTACAGCATATTTGAACACTTTAAGAACCCGCATCCGTAATCGATAATATTGATTACGCTGAGTTTTCGATTCAAATTGAAGGGGAGATAAAACATAGACTTCATCAAGAGAAATTGCACCGTAATACTCAGTCTCTTCTGATCCCGTTTCAGATCGAATTACTTGTGAAAAGGATGCCGGGCAAATGGTGATAAATAATAGAAATAGCGAATAATTTCTTCTCGAAGCCGTCATAGTATTTGTAAATTTAGATCAAAATTATTCTTAGATGAAAACAGATCATATACTTAACGATGAGGCACTAAAATTTTTAGAAGATTACTTAAATAATGCCTCTCCAACAGGATACGAAGCTCAAGGACAACAAATCTGGATGAATTATCTAAGGCCCTACGTAGACGAGTTCATTACAGACACTTACGGTACTGCGGTAGGTGTAATCAACCCTAAAGCGGAGTACAAAGTGGTCATTGAAGCTCATTCTGATGAGATTTCATGGTATGTTAACTATATCTCTGACAATGGCCTCATTTATGTAATTAGAAATGGAGGTAGTGACCACCAAATTGCTCCCTCTAAATGGGTGAATATTCATACAAAAAAGGGCATTGTTGAAGGGGTTTTTGGATGGCCAGCCATTCACACTCGAAAGCCAGGTAAAGAAGAAAACCCAAAACTTGAAAACATCTTTATTGATATCGGCGCTAAAGACAAGAAGGAAGTTGAAGAGATGGGGGTACACGTTGGATGCGTGATTACTTACCCTGACAGTTTCAAAGTACTCAACAAAAATCAATTTGTTTGTCGAGCTTTAGATAACCGTGCCGGTGGTTTTATGATTGCACAAGTGGCTCGTTTACTCAAAGAGAATAACATTGAACTTCCGTTTGGTCTGTATATCACCAACTCTGTACAAGAGGAAATCGGTTTAAGAGGTGCAGAGATGATCACCCAACGAATTAAACCCAATGCTGCGATCATTACCGACGTATGTCATGACACTACTACTCCAATGATCAGTAAAATTGAGCAAGGAGAAAGTAAAATTGGTGACGGCCCTGTAATATCCTATGCACCGGCTATTCATCACATCCTTAGGGAGCGAATTATTGAAGCGGCAGAAGAAAATGAGATCCCGTTCCAGCGTCATGCCTCTTCACGCTATACAGGTACTGACACTGATGCATTCGCTTACAGTAATGGTGGAGTAGCTTCAGCGCTAATTTCTTTACCATTAAGATACATGCATACTACGGTTGAAACCGTTCATAAAGAAGACGTAGCAAATGTTATTCGACTCATCTACCACAGTGTACAGAAGATAAAAGCAGGAGAGTCGTTCTCTTATTTTGATTAACCAAAAAAGGCCCTTACGTTAGGGCCTTTTTTATTTGATCTATTTCAGAGATTTCAAGAATACTAACCTCTCCACTAGAGAGATTTTTAACCTCAATCTTATCTTCAGTTAAAAGTTCTGATTTAGGGAATAGAACCAATTGAGCAGTCCGTTTATCTAGGTATTTGAATTGCTTCTGAATTTTGGCAGCTAATGGATACAATTCCACTGAAACACCTGCTTTTCTAAGCTTTTGGATGAACGGCAATAACTGTTTTGAACTTTGATCATCGTAATTGATGATGAATACATCCAATCGATCTGAAACATTTTCTGGAAATAAACCCAAAGCCTCTAGGACTAAATAGATTCGATCGAGACCAAAAGAAATTCCAACTCCTCCTAATGCTTGACCTCCAAATTGATTCGTTAAATTATCGTAACGACCTCCACCACCAATAGAACCCATCTGAACTCCTTCAGGAGCAGATACTTCAAAAATGATTCCCGTATAATAATTAAGACCTCTAGCTAAAGTAAGATCTAACTTCAAGTCAATAGACTCTAAACGAACCGCCTCAAGCTGATCGAGTAAGAATCGTATTTCGTCAACTCCTGTCCTCCCCTGTTCTGAATTAACAAACAAACCGTCTAGAAAATTCAACTGATCAGTTAGGTTCGATCCCACTTTCAAAAAAGTATCCACCTTTTCTAAAACTGAATCGCTTAGACCTAGTGCATTCAGTTCCTTTAAAACACCTTCAGCACCAATTTTATCCAATTTATCTAAGGCTACAGTAAATGGAATAAGTTGATCTTCGATACCAAAACTTTCTGCAATCCCAGCTAATATCTTTCGATGATTGATTCGTAGGGTCGGATGCTGATCACCCACTAAGCCCAATTCTGAAAATACCGTATCATACAACTGTATAAGATCAACCTCTTGCCATAAGGACATGGCTCCTACAACATCAGCGTCGCATTGATAAAACTCTCTGAATCGACCCTTTTGAGGGCGATCTGCACGCCAAACGGGTTGAATTTGATATCTCTTAAAGGGTAGTGCAAGTTCATTTTGGTGTTGCACAACAAATCGAGCAAAAGGCACCGTCAAATCGTATCTTAGGGCCTTATCACTGATCTGAGAGGTCATCGCAGAGGAAGTGAGTTCGACACGATCCTGATCACTCAATTTAGACAGATAATCCCCTGATTTTAATATTTTAAAAATCAATCGATCGCCTTCTTCACCATACTTACCCATAAGGGTATCTAAATTTTCGAAACTAGGAGTCTGAATCGCTGAAAACCCGAATCTCTTAAATGCGCCTTCTATGACCTCTATGATATAAGATCTACGAATTAATTCGTCTCCGAAAAAATCTCTTGTACCTCGCGCTACTGATGCCGATGTTGCCATATCTTAATTATTATCTAACCAATCCTTAAACCAAAGATACAGTTCCCCTTTCGTGATAACAGCACCTTTTTGAATCAATTCGAACAGATCCTTATAGGGATCCTCTGAGTATGCCTTAGTTGCGCGACGATAAATTACACGTTCATCAAGGTAATTTTTCTTTAACCAAGCAAATCCTTCTGAGGTTCTCAGATCTAATCCCGCTACTTGAGCCTCAACCGCAATGAGTTCAAGTCCATTCTCCTCTCTCGAAAACAAATAAATAAAATGCTCTGACAGGTTTTCTAGATAGCTCACCTTAGAAAGTACTCCTTTCCATATGATATCACTAAACTCATCGAGAAGTTCATCAACACGATTACCATCATTAGATTGAAGTCGCTCCCATTCCTGTTTATCAATCCCATGAACCGCAAGAAATTTAGAAAATTCCTCTGCTAATATCTCAAACTGTTCTTTGCTTAATCTTTGGTATTTCATAGTATAAAAAAAGGGCCATGAAGGCCCTTATTCTGTTCAAATATTATTTGAAAGTTATGCCTCAGCAACAACTTCGAATGCCAAGTCAGCAGACACTTCACGATGAAGTCTCACCTTTGCAACGTATGATCCTAGACGCTTAACAGAACCACCTTGTACAAGGATATACTTTCTGTCAATAGACACACCTTCTTTCGAAAGCCCAGCTTCTAAATCGATATTAGATACCGAACCGAAAAGCTTATCTCCAGCACCTACTTTAGCACTAATTTTAAGAGCAATCGCATTGATTTTTTCAGCCATAGATTTAGCCTCAGCAATCAATTGCGCCTCTTTGTGTGCACGTTGCTTTAAATTTTCTGCGTGAACTTTACGAGCCGATGGTGTGGCAAGAACTGCAAGACCTTTAGGAATCAGAAAGTTACGACCATAACCATTCTTTACTGAAACGATATCGTCCTTAAACCCTAGGTTCTGAACGTCTTCTTTTAAAATAATCTCCATATCGTTTTCTTATTTAAGCATATCGCCAACATATGGCATAAGTGCAAGGTGACGAGCACGTTTGATAGCTTGTGATACTTTACGTTGGTATTTCAGTGAAGTTCCTGTTAAACGACGAGGTAAAATTTTACCTTGTTCATTCACTAACTTTAATAAGAAATCTGGGTCTTTGTAATCAATGTACTTAATCCCTGATTTTTTAAATCTACAGTACTTCTTCTCTTTCTGTGTGTCAATATTTAAAGGAGTTAAATAGCGAATTTCGCCATCTTTTTTTCCTTTAGCTTGTTGTTCAATAGTTGACATAATTAAGCAGTTTTAAGTTTTTGTCTTCTCTTCTCAGCCCAAGCGATTGCATGCTTATCTAACTTTACAGTTAAATAGCGCATTACTCGCTCATCACGGCGAAATTCAAGCTCTAATTCGTTAATCGATTCAGCCGGAGCTTGATATTCAAACAAATGGTAAAAACCACTCTTTTTGTTTTGAATTGGGTAAGCTAGTTTTTTAAGTCCCCAGTTTTCTTTGGCAACAAACTTAGCACCACGCTCTGTTAAGAAGCTCTCAAACTTCTTGGCTGTTTCCTCTACCTGTGTGTCAGATAGAACGGGATTCAAAATGAAAACAGTTTCGTATTGGTTCATTATAATAAGTTAAAAATGCGTGCAAAAATAAGTTTTAAATACACATTATACAAGCATTTTGAAAAGTATCTATCTCTCTAGATGTGGTCTACGTGAAATATTACCTGAATTTTTGAAAATCCGGGAACATTATCAAAAGATTTCTTGAAACGCAGCAATTGCTTTTTAAGCGAAGACATCGGGTAATTAAGCGGAGCCTTGATGAGTATTTGTTGATAATATTGGTTTCTAATTTTCTCAATCGTGGGAGCATCATTTCCTAGGACTACTATCCCATTTATTTGACGTACTCCTTTTGCAAACCAAGAGGCGCCTTCGATCGCTAAGGATACTTGCTTGGCTAAAAATTGAATCTTAATCATCCGAACATAGGGCGGATAATTAAAAAGTCTCCGCTCGGCGAATTCACTTGCGATAAATTCAGAGACGTTTCGGTCTTGTAAACTTCGGAATACACGATGATTGGGATCAAAGGTCTGAATAAGAACTTTTGAGTTTTCCGAAGTTCTTCCAGCTCTACCAGAAACCTGAGTTAACTGCTGAAAAGCACGTTCATGTGCCCTGTAGTCTGCTCTGTGCAACAGCTGATCCGCATTCACAACCACAACTAAGCCAATATTCTTAAAATCAAGTCCTTTACTGACCATTTGCGTTCCTACCAAAATCTGTAATTCTTGATTTTCGAATTTTTCAAGAAGTTTTTGGTGACCCGACTTACCTTTCTGAGTGTCTCTGTCCATTCGGCCCACCTTATAGTTGGGAAACAATTCCTTGACTAATTCCTCAACCTGCTGTGTACCCAGTCCATGTTTATCTAAGGAAGGTGAATGGCATTTATTGCAGTGATTCGATACGCTCTCAGTATAACCACAATAGTGACATCTTAACGATTGATCCAATCGATGAAAGGTGAGACTAACGTCACAGTTCTTACATCCCGGGATATGACCACAATCCAAACACTCTAACAAACTTGAAAACCCCCTGCGATTCTGAAAGAAAAGAACTTGTTTCTTTTCACTAAGAACCTTCACTACCTGATCTATTACGGGCTTCGAAATCCAAGACTTCATGAGTTTTTTCTTTCTCAAAAGCGCTTTATCTAGAATTTGGATGTCTGGTAATTGAGATTCACCAAACCGCTCACCTAGATACACATAGTGGTATTTAGACCGCTTGTTTTCACCAAAACCAGCATTATATAGCGACTCTAAACTTGGAGTTGCAGAACCTAAAATGATGGGACAAAGCTCTTTATGAGCTAAATAAACGGCTAGATCTCTCGCTTGATAACGGGGAGCTGGATCATGCTGTTTATAAGAGGGGTCGTGTTCTTCATCAACAATAATTAAACCAAGATTATTGAATGGAAGCAATAATGCAGACCTCGCTCCTACGATAACCTTTGCCTCATCAGAATTATCTCTAACCTTATTCCAAAACTCTGCCTTTTCAACCGTTGAAAGACTTGAACTGTAGGCGATGACTTGTTTTGAAAACCGTTTATTCAAGCGCTTCCAAAGTGAAGTAGTCAGTGCAATTTCTGGAAGCAGAAATAAAACCTGTTTTCCTTCTTTTAGAACCTGATCGATGAAACTCATGTAAAGCATCGTCTTCCCCGAACCGGTCAATCCGTGCAATAAAACTGGCTTACTTGCCTCAAAACCCATTTTGATCTCTGTGACAGCTTTTTGTTGTGATTTAGATAATTCGAAGACTACCTCCTCGTCCTCTTTACCTGATATCCGATCTAAAACTCTAGAGTCTAAACGAAATACACCCTTCTTAATTAAGCTATTACGAATGGATGTGCCGATAGCGAATTTCTTGGCAAAAGGCAGCCAAGCTAATTCGTTAGCTCCTTTCGCCTCGCTAAAAAACTGCATGACCATTTCGCGCTGTGCAGGCGCTTTGGTTTGCTTTAAAATTTCCTCTGCTTTCGCTGTATCTTCTAAGACCAACCAAGGAGTAAATTTCTGATACCCCTTATTCTCGATTTGCTCAAATCGCTCAAGGATCTCCAATTCAATGAGATCATTTAGACACTTATTTAGTCCTTTAATCTCAGCATGTTTACGAATAAAAGACAGCTTTTGGGGCTGCTGTTCGAGCAGTTCGCATAGAAGGTATTGGTCATCGGTGAGTTTACGATTTCTAAAATCATCATCGATTAAATGAACCATTGTTTCACTCTCAAAAAGCAATGCAGAAGGCAACGCTGCCCGCATTACTTCTCCAATTCCACAGAGATAATACGAAGCAATCCAATTCCATAACTCGATTTGAACCTGGCTAACGATGGCCTGATTATCGAGGATTTCCTCTATTGCCTTTACGGGATAGGTCGGAATTTCCTCACTTACACCAACTACAATACCGGTGTAAAATTTATTCTTGCCGAAGGGTACAATAACTCTGTATCCGACAAGATCAACATTTAACTCATGACTGATATAAGTGAACGGGCGATCAAGAGCTAAAGGAAGAATTACCTCAACATACTTTATCATTCCTTTGAGGCATTCAATTCATTTTTTAATCGGGCTAAAACAGCGTTTAATTCAAAACCTAACAAGAGTATATTTGAATTTAGCCACAAGAAAACCATCAGTATCAACAAACCTCCCAGTGCGCCGTATAATTCATTATAACTAGCGAATTTTTCAATATAAACTCCAAATAGATAAGAAGTAACCAAAAGAAGTAAGGTAGTCATCAGTGGCCCCCATGAAAAGAATGCAATTCGAGTCGCTCGTGCAGTACCAAAATAATACAATAGACTAGTCCCTATATAAGACATAAAAGTCACAAAGAGTAGCGAAATTCGATTCTGACTGAAACGCGCCTCGTCTAGCCCTAATTCAACGACATAGAATTCAGAGTAGATGTAGGCAATAGCTCCTAAAATGATGCCTAAAGACAAAAGTAATCCCACAAATACGGCATATGCGTATTGCTTAAAAAAGTTTTGATTCAGTTTAATATGATAGGATTGGTCAAATTGACTAAAAATAGAACTGACCCCGTTCGCAACTAAGAAGATGGACAGCAAAAATGTGGTTGATAATAAGCCATCGGTTGGCTGATTTTTCAACTGCTCAAAAATCTGAGAAAAATACTCCGCGGTTGCCCCAGGCAAAAAAGACTCCAAAAAGAAAAGAAGCTTTTGATCAAATGGCTCAGAGGTCGTTTCAACTAAAGGAATCAAATACGGAATAAGCGTCAATAAAAAGATCAATAGAGGAAATAGCGCCATAAAAAGACTAAATGCAATAGAACTGGCTCTTGAGGTTAACGCTCCCTTGATAATTCCTGAGATGTATAAATTAATTAAGTCGAATAATGAGAATCCAGGATACCCAGGTAGCTTAACCGTTCTAAGGGCACTAACCAGGGTTTTCACTACTGGCCAATTCAAGAATTTTTCTACGGAGGCATCCATTTTATGAACTCGACTTATTTTTGAGGTCACACGAATTTAAGAAAATGAAAGTGACCCTGCTAGTAATTGGTAAAACCGATGATAAGCTTCTCAAGGAACTCATCGACAAATACCATAAAAAACTGAAACATTATGCCAGATTCAGTTATACTGAAATTCCAGATCCGTCTCGAAGAAAATCGCTAAATATCGATGATCAAAAAGAGCAGGAGGCTCAAAAAATCGAAAGTTTAATGGACAAGCAATCGAGACTCATTTTACTAGATGAGAATGGAAAATCCTTTAGTTCAAGGTCATTCGCTAGTTTCATTGAAAAAGAAGGCTTGCAAGGCAATAGTAATTTAACCTTTGTAATTGGTGGTCCTTACGGGTTTAGTGACTCGTTAAAAGCCAAAGCACATTTACTCATATCACTTTCTAAAATGACCTTTACTCACCAGATGGTGCGATTGATTTTCAGTGAGCAGCTATATCGAGCCTTTTCAATTCTAAAAGGTGAACCTTATCATCACGATTAACGACTTCTAATAAAGAACTCTGAATCGAATGGTATTCGGAATTTGTCTCAAGGCCTCAATTACTTCAGGATTATAAGCGTTATCAACGTCAGAAATCACATAACCTACTTCAGGGTCTGTAGACAAAAATTGACCTACTAAATTCAGTTGGTATTCAGCCAGTACTTTATTGATCGCTGCCATTACTCCAGGAACATTTTTATGAATGTGTAAGAAGCGGTGACGATCTTGTTGTTGCGGTAGTCTAATGTTCGGGAAATTAACGGCATCCTCAGTGTTCCCCGAATTGATATATCCCATGATTTTTTTAGGTACGAACCCTGCGATATCTCGTTGTGCTTCAATAGTACTTCCACCGATGTGAGGAGTGAGAATTACATTTTCTAAACCTAATAATGGGCTTTCGTAGCTACCATTTTGCTTAGGTTCTACAGGAAATACATCAACCGCAGCTCCTGCGAGTTTCCCAGATTTTAAATGTTGTGCAAGCGCATCAATATCTACTACAAATCCGCGAGATAAATTTATCAGATATGCACCGTCCTTACAGAGACTTAATTCGCGATCACCAATTAAATTCTTGTTTTGTGGGTTATCGTCAACATGCAACGAAATTACATCACTGATACGCAATAGATCATCAAGGCTAACTACTCTCTCGGCATTACCCAAACCAAGCGTATCTTGTAAATCATAGAAGTAAACCTTCATACCGATCGCTTCGGCTAAAACAGAAAGTTGCTTACCGATATTTCCGTAACCCACAATTCCTAAAGTCTTGCCTCTTACCTCCCTAGATCCTGCAGCAGTCTTATTCCAAACACCATCATGCATTTCTGAAGAACGCTGAAAAGTAGAACGCATTAGCATCACAATCTGACCTAGTGCTAATTCTACCACAGATCTTGTGTTACTATATGGCGCATTGAATACAACTACTCCTGACATTTTACAAGCATCTAAATCAATTTGAGTAGTACCAATACAAAATGCACCAATAACTAGAAGCTTGTCTGCAGCATCTAAAACCGCCTTAGTAACCTTCGTTTTTGAACGAATACCTAGTACATGAACCCCCTTAATACGCTCTATGAGCTCTGACTCACTTAAAGCCGTAGAAACGAGTTCAACACTGTAACCGTCATTCTCAAGACGCTCGAGCGCATCTGGATGTATATTCTCTAAAAGGAGGATCTTAATTCTATTCTTAGGGTATGAAAAATTTCTTGGCAAATCGTTGATATATAAAAATTCATCTAATGTTTCGGTAACGAAGTCGGCATTGACAACAGCTTTCTCTCGCTTCACGTTTTCTGTATATGCAAAAAATTTCTTGGCAATACCGGCTTCTCTCATCACATAATCAGAATAGCCATCACCAATAACTTGAATATCACCTGTAAGGTTTAACCCTTTTAAGCATTCTATTTTACCATTGTGCTTTGATAATGGATTCTCTTTATCGAAACCAACAATAAAGCCACTTTCATCAAATGTAAAGGTATTTGCATAAACGCGATCGGCTGGGATGTGAAACTGAGCAACAATAGGAATAATAAACTCCTTAAAACCCGCAGAAATCACGTAAATCTCGTCTCGATGAGTTTCAAAAAACTTTCGGTTGGATGCGAACGAATGGGAAATCTTATTTTTCAATTCCTCAATCAGTAGCTCCAGATGATCGCGATGCGCCCCAAGAAGCTTTATCCTTTGCTCTAAAGAATCAGTGAAAGAGATATCACCATCAATTCCAAGATTGGTGATTTCTTTGATTTGATCAATGATCGCTTCTTTTTTCGGGTTTTCTTCGAGGGAAATCTCTGCAAGTATATCAAGAGCTTCAACCCGAGTGATGGTACTGTCGAAATCGAAAATATAAGAGGTAGGCACGTGTTGTTTATTGATGATTAATGGCAAATTTAGCTAAACTTTCAATGCTTGAGCCTATTTTTGCGTGTAGTTATGACTGATTTACCAACACTTGTATTCGCGACTCAAAACCAAGGCAAGCTTGAAGAATTAAAGGGCCTCATTGCTGATAAGGTTCAATTGATTTCTTTAAAAGAACTCAATTTCGATGAAGATATCCCAGAAACTACAGGCACCCTTGAGGGAAATGCTCATCAGAAAGCTTCAACGATTTATAAGCGCTTTGGTAAAACTTGCTTTTCTGATGATAGTGGCCTATTCGTAAATGCACTAGACGGAGCTCCGGGGGTGGATAGTGCTCATTATTCTGGAAGTAGAGACAACGAAAAAAACATTGCTCACTTACTAAATAACCTTAGTCATTTCAAAGACAGAAGGGCCTACTTCAAGACGGTATTTTGTTTAATAACTCATGACAATACCTATTATTTCGAGGGTATTGTAAAAGGCAGCATCGCAGATTGTGCCAGAGGCAACAATGGTTTTGGGTATGACCCGATTTTTGTGCCAGAAGGATACGATCTGACCTTTGGAGAACTCGATAAGGAAATCAAAAAATCCCTAAGTCATCGAGCAAGAGCTACGCAAAGCTTAATAGAATTTCTTCGAAAAACTGATCTGTAAAAGCATACACTTATTTAGACTACCTTTGCGGCTTAATACGACCTATGCAATCCTTTTTAAATCTCGGCTTAGATGAAGATCTATTAAAAGCCGTAAAACAGATGGGTTTTGAGACTCCATCTGAAATTCAATCAAAAGCAATTCCACAACTGTTAGAGAAAGAGACCGACCTTGTAGCGTTAGCACAAACAGGGACTGGTAAGACTGCCGCATTTGGTTTTCCTCTACTTCAAAAAATTGACACTAAACGCAAGGTAGTTCAGGGCTTAATTATTGCCCCTACTCGAGAACTATGTTTACAAATCACCACCGAGATCGGTAAATATGCTCAATTCAAAAAAGGGACAAAAATCGTTGCAGTTTATGGTGGAGCAAGTGTTAGAGAGCAAGCAGAATCTATAAAATCTGGAGTTCAAATCGTTGTAGCAACACCGGGTAGACTTCTTGATTTAATTCAACGCAAAATGCTTCGAATCGACCAGATAGAATACTGTGTTTTAGATGAGGCGGATGAAATGCTAAACATGGGATTCTACCAAGATATTAAGTCGATTCTAAGTTATACTCCAGAAGATAAATTGACCTGGTTATTCTCAGCGACCATGCCTGCAGAAGTTGCTCAAATCGCTAAAGAATTTATGCATCGTCCGCTAGAAATAACGGTCGGAAGCAAGAATGAAGGAGCTACCACAGTAAGTCACTTCGTGTATACTGTTAGCGCTAGAAATAAGTATGCAGCTCTAAAACGAATCGTAGACAGCGACCCTCAGCTATTCGCTGTAATTTTCTGTAGAACAAAGAGAGAAACTCAAAAAATTGCAGAAAAGCTCATAGAGGACGGGTACAATGCAAGTGCCCTTCACGGTGACCTAAGTCAAAATCAAAGGGATCTGGTAATGGCCGGTTTCAGAAAACGTCAAATACAAATTCTAGTAGCTACTGACGTTGCCGCTCGTGGTATTGATGTCGATGATATCACCCATGTCATCCATTACCAATTACCTGATGAGCCTGAAACTTATAATCACCGAAGTGGGAGAACAGGTAGAGCAGGTAAAACAGGGCATTCTCTATGTCTTTGTACCAATAGCGACCGTAGAAAAATCGAGCAGTTCGAACGAAAACTCAAAAAGAAATTCGAGTACGCCGAAGTTCCTTCTGTTGCTGGAATCATTGAGAATCAGCTTAAAAGTCTTGCAGACAAACTAAGGGATACTGAGGTAGATGAAAGCATTGAAAGCTACATGCCTCTTTTAGAGGAAACCCTCGCTTCTATCGATCGCGAAACACTTTTAAGAAAAGTGTTCGGAGAAGCCTATAATCGATTGGCCCAGTACTATCTAAAAGAAAACTTTAGTTCTGAAAATGCTTCTGAGCCCAGCTCTAGAGCGAAGCACGGTGAAGTTCGTTTTTTCATTAACCTAGGTGAAAGAGACGGCTTTAACTGGAAGTCGATGAAAGATTACCTAAAGAATGCCCTTGAACTTCAACGAGAAGATATTTTTAAAGTAGATACACTTAATAACTTCTCCTTCTTTAATGTAGACGCTACTCTTACTGATTTAGTTTTAGAAACCTTCAAAGACACTGAATATAACGGGTATCGAGTAAGTGTAGAAGTTACTAAGCAGGGCGGTGGTTCAGGAAATAAAGGAAAATCTAAAAAAGGAAAGTTCAAGACTAAACCCTCTAGAAACTTCAGTAAAAATTCTAAAAAAACGACCGGTAAAAGAAAACGAAAAGGGTTTTATTAAAATCAAGTTAATTACCGCTAATCAGTGGTGAATTTGTAAATTAATTCCTTGATTCGCATACTGTGAAAAAAAGCGTAATTCTTTTACTTTTTATTTTCCTTCATTGGGGAGTATCTTTTGGGCAAGAAAGCCAGGCTAAAGTAGTCGAACTTAAGGCCAAGGTTGTTGGAAGCTCTAACAATCTACCTCTTGAAGGGGTCCATATTATAAACCTGAATAAGGTAGTTGGCAGTATTACAGATCTCGCAGGTGAATTCAAGATCAACGCAAGTGTTGGTGACACGCTATACATTACTTTTTTAGGGTTTAAACCTGAAAGAGTTCGAGTGTCCAATGACCTAATTAATCTGGAGAACAGTTCAATTACCCTAACCGAGTTAGCCTACGCTTTAGAAGAGGTAGTGGTTCGTCCTTATCAACTAACAGGATACCTAGAAATCGATGTACGAAACTTACCAATTTCAAGTGCGTTTCAATACAGTATTTCAGGTTTAAATTTCAGTTATGAAGGAAGATCAAAAAGCGCGGCAAAGCAATTATCCTCTGTCCTTAACGGTCCCGTCAACTTCATAAAAAGCATATTCACTAAGAATCAAATGCAATTCGATAAGCTACCAAATATGAAGCAAGATGATCGAATTCGCGAACTATTAGCGACTAAATTTGATCGTGAGACCCTTAGTGTGCTGTTGCAAATTGATCAGCAAGAAATTGTTCGAATTTTAAATAACTGTAGTTACTCCCAAAGTTTCATACAAGATGCAAACGACCTTCAAATACTTGATGCGATTAGTCAGTGTTATGAAGAATATAAAATCCTCAACCGATAATTATGAAGTACCCATCTATCCTTTTTTCTGTTATATGCGGCTTAAGCTTAATAAGTTGTCAATCTTCCCTTAAATCTTCAGAAGCCAACTCAAAGGACACCTTCAGTTGGAAGTCTGCTAACATCTACTTTTTACTTACTGATCGATTTCATACCGCTGAATCAGATACCACTAGAGTTGGAGCAGATAAAGAGACTGCTATTTTAAGAGGGTTTGAAGGAGGAAACATCAAGGGAGTAACCCAGAAAATCAAGGAGGGTTATTTTCAAAAGTTAGGAGTTGATGCCATTTGGACCACTCCATTGGTTAGACAGATTGATGATGCAACCGACGAGGGAACTGGCGTTACCTATGGATATCACGGATATTGGACAAAAGATTGGACGAGTATTGAGCCCTCTTTCGGAACTTATGATGAATTGAAAGAATTCGTTGAAACTGCTCATGAAGCCGGCATTAAGGTGGTAATGGACGCGGTCTTAAACCATACCGGTCCGGTAACCGATATCGACCCAACCTTTACAGAATCTTGGGTAAGAGAAACTCCTCCGTGTGATTTCAAAGATTATCAAGGTACGGTTGAATGTACTTTGGTGGCCAATCTACCCGATATTAAGACCGAATCAACCCAAGAAGTTGAACTTCCGCAAACCCTTTTAGACTTTTGGGAGTCAGAGAATCGTTTGGAACAGGAAATCGCAGAACTTGACACCTTTTTTAACAAAACAGGACTAAAGAGAACTCCTAGAAACTACATCATCAAATGGCTTACTGATTATGTTAGAGAATTAGGTATCGATGGTTTTCGTGTAGATACAACTAAACACGTTGATGAAGAATCTTGGGCAGTATTAAAACAGGAAGCTGAACGCGCTTTCGAAGAATACCATCAAAATAATAACAGCATCCCCTCTGCCCCATTTTATATGGTTGGTGAAGTCTACTTTTATGGAATCAACGGTGGACCAGAATATAATTTCGGAGATAAAAAGGTTAATTACTTCGATTATGGTTTTGATGCGTTAATCAATTTTGATTTCAAAACAGACGCAACTAACGATTACGAGTTCGTTTTTCATAAATACGATTCACTGCTTAATCAAGCGCATAATAATATAAGCATACTAAGCTACATCAGCTCTCACGATGATTCACAGCCCTTCGATATCGAAAGAAAGGAACCCATGAAATCGGCGAATATGCTTCTTTTGGCGCCTGGAGGAGTACAGATGTATTATGGTGATGAAACCGCACGTCCATTAGTAGTAGAGGGAGCTGTCGGAGATGCCAATCTGAGATCTAACATGAACTGGTCTTCTATTGAGAATCCTGAAACCAAGCAAATTTTAACGCATTGGCAAAAATTGGGACAGTTTAGAAAATCTCATCCAGCAATAGGTTTAGGATCACATAAAATGCTTCAAACCGAGCCGTATTTCTTTAGCAGAACCTATGAGAGTGATGCGGTAATTGTAGGGCTGGATTTAATTCAAGACCAGGAAATTGACATTCAAATACCCACTCAGTGGTCAAGTATAGAAAAGTGGTATGATGCTTATTCGAATCGATGGTTCACCGCGCAAAATGGAATAATACACCTTAAGACAAATCAATCAACAGTGCTTTTATCTCCTGAGTTTCCTTAATTGATTCTCTCGAATGTCTTAATTTCGCTTTTTAGCTTATCAACATGAATCTCACTGAACTTTCAGCCATTTCACCAATTGACGGTAGATACCGATCAAAAACTGCTTCTCTTGCTCCTTATTTCTCAGAATACGCACTGATCAAGTATCGCGTTCGAGTAGAAATCGAATACTTCATCGAATTGTGCGAAACAGGGGTCAAACCTTTACATCCTTTAGACCAGAAAACTAAGGAGGATTTAAAAGCGATCTATCAAAATTTTAGTGAAAAAGATGCGCAATCAATTAAAGATATTGAACGCGTAACCAATCATGATGTTAAGGCGGTTGAGTATTTTATCAAAAACCAATTTGATCGTTTGGGATTGGATGAAATCAAGGAGTTTGTTCATTTCGGATTAACCTCTCAAGACATCAACAACACCGCCATTCCGCTATCGCTGAAAGAAGCTCATTTAGAAGTAGTTCTTCCTATGCTTCAACAACTAGTGATGGAGATCGAAAAACTAGCAGAAAGTTTGAGCGACATCCCAATGCTTGCTAGAACTCATGGTCAGCCCGCTTCACCTACTCGATTAGGTAAGGAATTTAAGGTATTTGCGGTACGTTTGCATGAGCAAATTTCTCAGTTTGAATCACAAAAGTTTTCAGCAAAATTTGGAGGTGCAACCGGTAATTACAATGCACACAAAGTAGCCTATCCATCGAATAATTGGCCTGAGTTTGGTAGAGCTTTTGTGACTGAAAACCTTGGACTGCATTTTAGCTACCCAACCACCCAAATCGAACACTATGATCATTTAGCCGGTCTTTTTGATCTATACAAACGAATCAATACGATCCTGATCGACTTATCTCGAGATGTTTGGAGCTACATATCAATGGATTACTTCAAACAACGAATCAAAGAGGGTGAGGTAGGTTCCTCAGCAATGCCACACAAAGTAAACCCTATCGACTTCGAGAATGCAGAAGGTAATTTAGGTCTTGCTAACGCTATTTACGAGCATTTATCTACGAAGCTTCCTGTATCTAGATTACAGAGAGATCTTACCGACAGTACAGTATTAAGAAATGTTGGAGTACCTATCGGACATTCGATTTTAGCCATGCAATCCCTTCTTAAAGGTTTTGGTAAGTTACTCGTTAATAAGGAGAAAGTGGTGAATGAACTATCAGATAATTGGGCAGTAGTTGCCGAAGCAATCCAAACGATTCTTCGTCGAGAGCATTATCCCAATCCCTATGAAAGTCTAAAGGCACTTACTAGAACCCATTCAGTGATGAACGAGGAATCCATACACAACTTTATCGAAACCTTAGAGGTTAATGATTCAGTGAAGTCAGAGCTAAAAGCAATACGACCAGAAAATTATCTTGGGTTCTAAAAACCCATTATAGCTCCTCTTCTCCGAGTATATCCTTTAAGACACTGTCGGTCAAGAACTGAAAATCGGATTCTTCAAGTGATTCTACTAGTTGCAAAAAAGAGGCAGGGTTCATTTGTTCTCCTAAAATTCTAGCTAAAACAAAGCCCTCGCCTTCCGCAAAGCCAAAGAAAACGGCCTCATCAATTTGATCCACGGCTCCGCGAATAAGTATACTAGCTTGCGCCTCTCCTTTCATTCGGGCTGAAACTAAAGCTTCAAAACCGTCACTTTTTAAAAAGCTATTAATCAGAGGCTGTTGACTAGCAATAAACTCTTTATTCTCAGCATTTCTATACATCAAAACACTTACCTTTCTTAGTGAAGAAAAGGTCGTCATTTGCTCGGGAGTCAAATCTTCTAGGTTTGCACCTAATAGACTAGCTGGAATTTCAATGAGTGTAAAATCGACGTTTTCTTGTGATTCAAGAAAATAACGCTGTAAGGTCATCGCTGGTTGACATGACATCATCAAAGTTACAGCTGCTAGAACAAGTAAAGTAAACCGTTTCATGAAAAGCTATTATTGACGTTGTGCTGAGTTAATTTGACCTAACTCTTCTGGTAGATTCATTTTATTAGCAAGAGCCCCAATCTTTTCCATATCAAGGTCCCCTGTTAAAGAGAGTAATACGGTCTCAAAGTTGCGACCATTAATATTTACTTCTTTAATCTCAGTTACCAACATGAGAAGTTCCTTGATTTTCCCTTCACTTGCTCCTTCAGCAATATAGAAGTACACCGAAGAACTTTTGTCCTTCACTACGAGAAGCTCAGAAAGTTTTTTTGAACGAACATAGTCTAGTGCCTCGTTTTTGAGATCGTCAGCAATAGTACTATTTGAGGTTGTTAGTACGCGTAATCCTTTGACATTTTTAGCGATATCGATAAAATCTTGAGCCTCTTTATCATCAACCACTAGCTGCATATTCGCAAATAGTTTGAACATATTTTCTGAGATCACTACAGAGGTTACCTCATCTTTACTTGCGTACTTATCAAAGATCGATTGAGAGTACGTGGCAAGCGAAGTCAGCATGAATGCTGCTAGAAATAGGATATGTTTAACGTTTTTCATAGTCTTTTTTAATTGTTTAATAGTGAGCTAACGCTCTTTTCATAATAACCTAGATAAGAAACCGAAGTCGTCCCCTTATTCATTTGTGTAGCAATTAAATCAAAGGCTTCTTTGGTTTGCTGATAAGCTAATTGCATTTGTTTTTGTTGGTGGTTTTCTTGTAGACGATAAACTCCAAAACTTGTTACACAGATAATAGCAACAGATGCAGCAACACGTCTCCAATCGAATCTCGATGATGATACTGAAGAAGAATCTAGTTGCTCCTCACGAGCGGTCTCCGAGTAAGCAAAAAGCATTTTTGCCCAATTCAATGAAGAATCCACGTTCCCGCTTCTGAAGTAGGTTTTCAGTCGCTCTTCCTCTGAAAGGTTGGTTTCTGCCGCTAAATAACGGTCGATCAATTCTTTTATTTCTTTAGATTCCATAGGCATCTATTTGTTCTAAACTTTCTTTTATTCTCTTTCTTGCTCTTGACAGGTTTACTCGAATGGCTGTTGGCTCCATTTGAACTATTTCAGCAATTTCCTCAAAGGTCGCACCTTCAACATCCCTGAGCTGCCAAATAAGTTTCTGCTTTTCAGGAAGATTATTTACAATTTTCTCGACAAAGGAAAGTCGATCTTTTGCTTCGAAGGCTGCTGATTGATCATGACTCTTATCATGAATAGAATACTCAATACTCATATTTGAAGCCTGTTTTGACTTCAAACGATCATAGCAGTAATTCTTCACCATAGTCATGGCATAAGCCTCTATGCTCTTGACATGAGAAAGCTCCGAAGACCTTTGCCAAACCTTAACTAACACCTCTTGAGTAGCATCTTGAGCCTCTTCATGTGAAATAAGTAACCGTTTCGCTATGCGATATAATTTCTGCTCAATCTGATGAACAGTCTCTATGTAAACGGCCTCTTTCACAAATGATTCTTAAGGTTCTCCAAATTAAGACGAAATCATCCTAAATTTGTTACAAAGCACGATTTATGAAATTGAAGCGGATATTTTACATTCTACTGCTCCCAGCAACCCTCTTATTTAATTCATGCACATCAGACCCTGTCAATCCCGAGATTGATGAAGTAAGTCTTGAAGACATCGAAATTCAAAATTTCATGTGGAGGTCGATGAACCTCTGGTATTACTGGCAAAGTAGAGTTCCTAATTTGGCAGATTCAAAGATTGAAAACACTTCAGATTATATTGACTATTTAAACAATAATCCAGACCCAGAGAATTTCATTGAAAGTTTACTTGACCCTGAGGATCGATTTACTTTTTATTCAGATGATTACACCGAACTCACCAATACACTATCAGGTATCTCCAAAAGTAATGGGTTAGAATTTGGACTCGTCTTGGAGGCAGAAGACAGTGACAAAGTGATTTTGTATACCAAGTACACTATTAAAAACTCCGATGCGGAGAGACAAGGAGTTCAGCGGGGAGATTTATTCAATAGAGTAAATGGCACACCAATTACTACCTCTAATTATGCTGAATTATTGTTTTCAACCGATGACAGTTATACTTTGGGAAGAGTGGAATACATAGATGGAGCATTTGTAGACAGTGAAGACGCTGTACTGCTAACCAAAGAAGAAAATTTAGCGGAACATCCGATTTATTTAGACACGATTTTCACCGTAGAGGATAAAAAGATCGGGTACCTTATGTACAATGCTTTTATCGCTAATTACGATACGGAGGTTATGGCGGTGTTTGATGAATTTCAAAGCAATGGAGTAAACGAAGTGGTTCTTGACCTTAGATACAATTCAGGAGGGTCTACCGCATCAGCTAGGAAAATTGCAAGCCGTCTTTACAACGCTACAGAAGAGACCGTGTTTGCCCGCCAAGATTGGAACGAAAAATGGAATGAAGCCTTTGGGAATCAATTAGAAGATTATTTCGATACCAATAAAGGACTTAACCTTGGGCGAGTTTTTATCCTTACTGAAACCACAAGTGCTTCGGCTAGCGAACTTCTTATCAATGGATTAGATCCACACATGCAAGTTATCCATATCGGAGACACCACTCGAGGCAAGAACGAATTTTCAATCACTCTGGTAGATGATGTTAGCGGTTATTCGAATTTCCCCTTCCTCTATCACCCTAGTAGAGAACCTTACATTAATGCAAATGTTTCATGGGCGCTTCAACCCTTAGTTGGTAGATATGAGAATTCGGTAGGTTTTTCTGATTACACCACAGGTCTTGTGCCAGATATCATCCAATCCGAGTCGGTGCGAAATATGGGACAAATTGGATCTATTACCGAACCGCTGCTCGCTAAGGCAATCGAACAAATCACCGGCGTTGTTTCGTCTTCTCGTGAATCTGAACTATTTACCGCAGATAATGAACCTAAAAAGACCATTGAATTCAAAAGGCCCTACATGGACGTAACCATTAAAAATTAGGAAATGGCTGAGATCGCACTTACTATACTTGCACTTGTTCTAGGAGGCGCAGGCTTTTATTTCGGCAAGAGATTAAGTTCTGTTGAGTCGCAAACACTTCTCAATGAACGAATTAGACAGTTAAATGATCAACTTGCTACCTCAGAAACTAGTTTAAAATCGATTTCTCAAGAAAAAGATGAGCAACTACGCCAGCTCATCCATCTTGAAGCAGAGTTGACCTCACTAAAATCAAAAGAGGATGAGCGGGTAAAAGAATTAGAAAGCTTACAGAAAAAATTTCAAACCGAATTTGAAAATCTAGCTCAAAAAATTCTCGATGAAAAATCATCGAAAATGAATGAGCAAAACAAGGAAAGTATTAAGCTCTTGCTCGACCCGCTCAGAGAACGTATTTCTGACTTCTCGAAAAAGGTAGAGGATTCGAATAAGCAAAATTTAACCTTTCACGAAACCTTTAAGGTTGAATTAAAGCACATGCAAGAGCAAAGCCTTCTCATGCAAAATGAAGCTGCAAATCTGGTAAAAGCATTGAAAGGTGATAATAAAATGCAAGGAAACTGGGGTGAAATGGTCCTCGAGCGAATTCTTGAGAAATCAGGTCTTCGTAAGGACATTGAATACTCGGTTCAGCAGAGTTTTACAACCGCAGAAGGTAAGCGCTTGATGCCTGATGTTATTATCAATTTACCCGATGACAAAAAATTCATCGTCGATTCTAAAGTGTCTCTTGTTCACTACGAGCAGTTTATCAATACTGAAGATGAAACAGAGAAAGAAACTTTTGCTAAGCTCCATTTAAACTCCATTCAAAGACACATTAAAGAGCTCAGTGAAAAGCGTTACGAAGACTTATATGAAGTCAATTCACCTGAATTTGTGATTCTATTTATTGCTATCGAACCTGCTTTCGGTGTTGCTCTCCAAAGAGATCCATTATTGTACTCTAAGGCTTTCGACCAAAACATCATTCTCGTTACCCCTACTACACTGCTCGCGACATTGCGCACCATTGACGCCATGTGGAATACCGATAGACAACATAAAAACGCTCTTGAAATCGCTCAAAAGGCGGGAGCGCTACACGATAAGTTTGTTGGTTTCATTGAAGATATGAATAAGGTCGGACTAAGAATGAATGACGCTAAAAAGACCTACGAAGATGCCATGAATAAACTTCACTTAGGTCGGGGTAATGTCGTTCGTAGTATCGATAAATTAAGAGAACTAGGTGCTAAAACCAAAAAGGATCTACCTGAGGCTAATTTAAATAGAGCTTTAGAGGAGTGATGCGGCGTCCTCATCTAAGAACCAAATCGCATTTTTCACTAAAGTTGCTGGGTAGGTAGCAGCGGCAGGTTTATAATGGGCAATTTCTTCAACAACGGTCGCCTTAGACGCACCTGAAACTAAAAACACCGTTTGAGTAGCAGCATCAATCATTTTACCGGTCATGCTTATTCTGCGTTGACCTGAAGGGTGGCTAGCAGCGACGGCATAGGTATCAGCACGGTATAGGTCTATTTCATGGGGGAAAATCGAGGCGGTGTGTCCGTCCTCACCGAGGCCTAACATCACTAAATCCATGATAGGATGAGACTTTAGAAGTTGATGATACCGATCGGCTTCAACCACTGGATCCTCCTCCCCTTTAATTCTAAATACACGATTAGTTTGGTGATCGATATGATTCAGTAAATGTTTACAGGTCATCCCATAATTACTCTGTGAATCATTAGGAGCTACACAACGTTCATCTCCCCAATAAAAGTAAACAGAAGACCAATCAATTTGTGTACGATAGCGCTCCACTAAGAAATCAAACAATCCGACAGGAGTGCTTCCTCCCGATAAAGACCAATGAAAACCCTCCTTGTAACCTAAGGGTGTACTTAACTTTTCTGTAATTAACTGAGCTAAATAATGAGCAAATGCTTCAGTTAAAGCTGATTTATTCGAGTAGATTCTTTTATCCATCAAGATGAAATTACACAATAATTTTCATCATCGGTGAGG
Organism: Flavobacteriaceae bacterium; assembly: GCA_018623195.1. Lineage (GTDB taxonomy): Bacteria > Bacteroidota > Bacteroidia > Flavobacteriales > Flavobacteriaceae > UBA3478. Next base: position 28,267 of record JAAZVY010000012.1, read on the forward strand.
TGCTCACCAGGATTTCTCCAATAACCCGGACCCTCGATAAATTCATTAGACATTTTAGGGCCCCATGTACCCGCAGGATACCCGTGCATCGGCATATTCTGACTATTCCAATGCGCAATGATCGGATCTACAAACTCCCATGCCTTCTCAACCTCTTCAGCCCGAGCATAGAGCGTAGCATCGCCGTTTAAAGCATCTAGTAAAAGACGTTCATAAGCCTGCAACACTTTTCGATCTGTAAAACTGTCGTAATAAAAATCCATGTTTACTTGCTGAGCCTTAAATCCTTGACCGGGTTGTTTTACACCGAATTTCAAAAGAATACCCTCATTCGGCTGGATACGAATAACCAAAATATTCTTCTTTGAATGTCCAGCACTATATTGAAATATTTGCTGCTCAGGTCGCTTAAAGTAGATGACAAGTTCTGTAACCGTTGTAGGCATTCGCTTCGCTGTCCTCACGTAAAAGGGGGTACCCTTCCATCGCTCATTATCCACGAAAAATCGGACAGCTGCATAGGTTTCGGTTAGTGATTGTTCAGCAACTCCCTGTTCTTCTCGATAACCTTCAACCAGCGAACCATTAATTCTTGAAGCCGTGTATTGGCCCCTAAGGGTATTACGCTCAATATCTTCACCCGTAAGTAATGGTCGTAATGCTTCGAGAGCCTTTACTTTTTCATTTCTAATATCTTCAGAGCTTTCTGACTGAGGAGGCTCCATAACAACCAAAGAAACTAACTGTAAAAGATGGTTCTGAAACATATCACGAAGCGCTCCTGTGTGATCGTAATAACCACCTCTGAGGGCAACACCATCCGCTTCTGCATTGGTAATCTCGACACGCTCTATGAATTTGGAATTCCAAAGAGGCTCAAAAATTGAATTAGAAAATCGAGTTACCAAAAGGTTTTGGACCGTTTCCTTGCCTAGATAATGATCAATTCTGAAGATTTGCTCCTCTTTAAAATATCGATGCAAACCTTCATTAATCGCTTTAGCGGTTCCTAGACTGTAACCAAAAGGCTTTTCAACTACCAATCGTCGAAATGAAGTTGACCCTTTGTGTTCATCTAACAATCCTGCTGACTTTAACCTTTCAGCGATCGATTCATAAAGATTGGGTGGAGTAGAACAATAGAATAAATATCTACCCTCTAGTGAAAAAGTCTTATCGGTTTCAAATACCTTTTTTGCCAAGGCCGAATAGTCATCGAGATAATCCTTCTCTAAGGTGAAGTATAAAAATCGGTCGGCATAATTATCGAAGCTTATTTTACGAACATCCTTCGAAAGGTGTTCATTTTCTAGAAGTACCTTAGTGGCAAATTCCTCATTAGAAAAAGGACTTCTACCCACGCCAAGTATGCGAGTATTTTGAGAGATTAAATCGCTGTCAAATAGACGGATTAGCGCCGGAATTAATTTTCTTGAAGTTAGATCACCCGATGCTCCAAATAGAACAATTAATTGAGAATCGGCCTTCGTGAATGACATAAACGCTTTTTAATTGGTCAGAATTATTCGATTTTTGCGACAAGGCGAATATACATCCTTAATTTCGTTTTAGAATTTAAAGTGGATAACTATGAATAAATCAAGTTTCGGTTTAATTGGATTAGGTGTTATGGGACGAAATCTACTGCTCAATGTTGCAGATCACGGATTTCAAGTTAGTGGTTTAGATCTTGACCCGAAACAAGTTAGTGCCTTGAAATCTGAGCGTTTAGAAGGTCACCAGCTTGAAGCCTTTACATCCACTGATGATTTTCTTGCAAGCCTTACCTCACCCAGAACCATCATGCTTTTAGTGCCTGCTGGAGCCATTGTCGATCAGGTGATCGAATCATTGGTTCCTAAACTCGATAAAGGTGATTTAATTATTGACGGGGGTAATAGTCATTTTCTTGACACTGAACGACGCGAACAGTTTCTGAATAGTAAAGGGCTCCTGTTTTTAGGAACGGGTGTTTCTGGTGGTGCTCAAGGAGCACGAAAGGGACCGAGTATTATGCCAGGAGGTGATTTTGAAGCCTACCAAAGGGTAGCCCCCATTTTCGAAGCAATAACAGCAAAATACAAGAGCGAGCCCTGCGTTTCTTATGTCGGACGATCAGGTGCAGGCAACTACGTAAAAATGGTTCATAATGGTATTGAATATGCCATCATGCAGAGTATTGCTGAAGTCTACGCACTTTTCAGATCTTACGGATTCTCCAACGCAGAAGTAAAGACGGCATTTGATCGTTATCAAAAAGGAAGATTATCCTCTTTCTTAATTGAAATAACTGCAGCTATTTTAGGAACGAAAGACCCTGAAGGAAAAGGGGAACTCGTCGACAATATTTTAGATAAGGCAAAACAAAAAGGTACAGGCAAATGGACCTCTCAAAACGCCATGGACCTCGGAATCGCGATACCCAGCATTGATATGGCAGTTAGTCAACGAGCCTTGTCAGCCTTAAAAGAATTAAGAGTTCAACTATCAGGCAATAAGCCTCATCCAGAAAAGATTGATTTTAATACACTGGTTGAACAAGCAGAAAAAGCATTGTACGCAAGCTTTGCTATCGCATATGCTCAAGGATTACAACAAATTAGTGAAGCCTCAACAGCTTATGATTATCAAATCGACCTGGTAAGTGTCATTAAGCTTTGGCGCGGAGGATGTATTATTCAATCGAGAATGTTAGGTGATTTGGCAACCAGTTTTGAAAATGAGTCTATCCTGCATTTGTTTGAGTCTTCTCACTTCAAACCAGCCTTATCCGAGGCTGTTGAAGGACTAAGAGAACTCGTTTTATCGGGCGTAAAAAATGCCTTACCTATAGGAACCCTTTCAAGTAGTCTTAGTTACTATGACACGTTACACTGTTCAGATTTACCGGTGAATATGGTACAAGCGCAAAGGGATTTCTTTGGATCACACACCTATGAAAGAAAAGACCAGCCGGGTATTTTTCACCACGACTGGTCTCTTTAATGTTATTCTTGAAAAGAATTTCTTATTTCGATAGATACATTTTTCTACGGGTGTATAAGTCGTAGAAAGCGTCATCTTTCAAATCATCGATAAATAGGATACTCTCTCCGGTACTTTTCATTTCAGGACCCAAATTCTTATTGACATTTGGGAATTTATTGAACGAGAATACCGGCTGTTTGATCGCGTAACCATTTAATTGTGGATTAAAATTGAAGTCACTGATCTTCTTTTCGCCGAGCATCACTTTGGTCGCATAGTTCACATAGGGCTCTCCATACGCCTTCGAAATGAAAGGAACCGTTCTAGAAGCACGTGGATTCGCTTCAATAATGTATACCGTATCATCTTTTACGGCGAATTGAATATTGATTAGTCCAACGGTATTAAGTGCTAGAGCAATCTTTCGTGTATGATCCTTAATCTGCTGCATTACGAACTCTCCTAGGTTAAAGGGAGGTAATGTAGCATTCGAGTCTCCCGAGTGAATTCCACAAGGCTCGATATGTTCCATAATACCAATGATGTAGACATCTTCACCATCGCAAATGGCATCCGCCTCAGCTTCAATTGCTCCATCCAAATAATGATCTAAAAGCAGTTTGTTATTTGGGATGCTACGAAGCAAATCAACCACGTGAGCCTCTAATTCTTTCTTATTGATGACAATCTTCATTCCCTGTCCTCCAAGTACATAAGAAGGGCGCACTAATAGTGGAAATCCTAACTCATCCGCAAGCTGTAAAGCCTCTTCTGCATTTTCAGCCACACCAAACTTCGGGTAAGGAATATTATTGTCTTTTAAAAGTGTAGAGAAACTACCACGGTCTTCTGCTAAATCAAGAGCCGAGAAGCTTGTACCGATAATCTTCACTCCATATCGCTCTAATTTTTCTGCTAGTTTCAGTGCCGTTTGACCTCCTAACTGAACGATGACACCTTCGGGCTTCTCGTGCTTAATAATGTCATAGATGTGTTCCCAAAAAATAGGTTCGAAATACAATTTATCAGCCGTATCAAAATCGGTTGAAACCGTCTCTGGGTTACAATTAATCATGATCGTCTCGTAATCACACTCAGCAGCGGCTAGAACTCCGTGAACACAACAATAATCAAATTCAATTCCTTGGCCAATACGGTTCGGGCCCGATCCTAAAACAACTACTTTCTTGCGGTCGGTCACCACAGATTCGTTAGCAACATAGGTTTCTCCGTCAGCGTTTCTAAGACTTGCCTCGAAGGTCGAGTAATAGTAGGGAGTTTGAGCTTTAAACTCAGCAGCACAGGTATCTACCAGTTTATATACACGTTTCACTCCAAGGTCTTCACGCTTTTGGTAAACCTGGCTTTCAAGGCAATCAAGCATGTGAGCAATCTGACGATCTGCAAACCCTTTTTGTTTTGCCTCAAGAAGTAAATCACGACTAAGAGTTTCTATAGTATAATTTGAGATTTCTTTTTCAAGAAGATAAAGTTCTTCATACTGACGTAAGAACCAGCGGTCAATTTTAGTAATCTCATGAATTCGTTCTAACGGAATACCTAGTTGAATCGCATCGTAGATCACGAAAACACGGTCCCAACTCGGCACGGTTAGTTTCTGTATAATTTCATCGTAGTTGGTGTATCCTTTACCATCAGCTCCTAAGCCGTTGCGCTTAATTTCGAGCGACTGGGTGGCTTTGTGTAATGCTTCTTGAAAGCTTCTTCCGATACCCATTACCTCTCCTACCGATTTCATTTGAAGCCCTAGAGTACGATCAGCACCTTCGAATTTATCAAAGTTCCATCTTGGAATTTTTACAATAACGTAATCCAGTGTTGGTTCGAATAAGGCTGAAGTCGTACCTGTAATCTGATTCTGCAGTTCATCAAGCGTATAACCGATAGCTAATTTCGTAGCAATTTTTGCAATTGGGTATCCTGTTGCTTTAGAAGCTAGCGCTGAAGATCTAGAAACACGAGGGTTAATCTCGATGGCTATAATATCCTCTGCCTCGTCAGGGCTCACAGCAAACTGAACATTACAACCTCCTGCAAAGTCCCCGATATTTCTCATCATCTTGATCGCCATGTCACGCATGCGCTGGAAAGTACGATCAGATAGTGTCATCGCGGGAGCTACGGTAATGGAATCCCCAGTGTGGATTCCCATCGGGTCCATATTCTCGATCGTACAGATAATAACCACATTGTCGTTCTTATCTCTAAGAAGTTCTAATTCATATTCCTTCCATCCGATGAGTGCCTTATCAATCATTACCTCATGGATCGGAGAAATCTCAAGTCCATAACTTAACTGCTTGTCGAATTTCTCTGGGTCATAAATAATCGAAGCTCCGGCACCACCAAGGGTAAAAGAAGCCCTAACACAAAGCGGAAATCCAAATTCTTGAGCGATCTCTTTACCCTTCAAGAATGAATTTGCTGAGGCTTGAGGAGGCATTCCTATGTCAATCTTCTGCATCAAATCACGAAATTTCTCACGATCTTCAGTAATCTGAATAGCATCAATATCAACTCCAATAATCTCAACTCCAAAGTCTTTCCAAATACCCTTTTCGTCGGCCTCAATACACAAGTTTAGTGCGGTTTGCCCTCCCATGGTTGGCAACACAGCATCAATGTTTGGGTGCGCTTTAAGGATCTCGATAATTGATTTGGTATTCAGTGGCTTTAAATAGACGTAATCAGCCATTGAAGGGTCGGTCATGATAGTGGCTGGATTCGAGTTGATAAGGATCGTTTCGATTCCATCCTCTCTTAGTGAGCGAAGAGATTGTGAACCAGAATAATCAAATTCACAGGCTTGACCAATTACGATTGGCCCAGAACCAATAATTAAAATTGAATTGAGATCTTGTCTTTTTGGCATTTTTCGTGGTGACTTTCGTTATTTATATTTCAAAAAAAAGGTGTTACCCAAAAGTAACACCTAATTAATTATTTGTAAATCAGCAGTTCGTCATTATTTCTTGTGACGAGGCTCTGATGATACAGTTAATTTCTTACGTCCCTTAGCACGGCGACTAGCAAGAACTTTACGCCCATTGGCAGAAGCCATACGCTCTCTAAATCCGTGTTTGTTTCTTCTCTTGCGCTTTGAGGGTTGAAATGTTCTTTTCATTACTTTGGTGCTTAAAGTTTCAGCTTAAAAATATTGGGTGCAAATATAAGGATATTTTTAAATCATAAAACTAAAAATTTCAAAGCTATTTAAATCCTTAAATTTGCCTCACCAAATATAATAGACATCATGATTCACAAGAATATAAAACTCGTTTTATCTGGAGCTTCGCTAGGATACGGAATTTATCAATTCATAGAAGGTAACATAGGTAATGGTATCTTCTTTACGCTTTTAGCAGTACTTATCTTATTCTTCTACTTTAGAAACGAGTTAATCCTATGGTCTTTTTTAAAAATGCGTAAACAGGATTTGGAAGGAACCGAAAAGATTTTGAATAGAATTAAACACCCGAGTCGAGCACTTATTCAAAAGCAACAAGGGTACTATCACTACCTATTTGGTATTATTTACGCACAAAAAAATCTGGGAACATCAGAAAAGCACTTCAAGCAAGCTATTAAATTAGGTTTGAGTATGGATCATGATCTAGCTATGGCAAAGATGAGTTTGGCGGGAATCGCTATGCAGAAACGCAGAAAGAGAGAAGCGCAAACCCTACTCACAGAAGCTAAAAAATTGGATAAGAATCAGATGCTCGGAGACCAATTGAAGCTGATGCAACAGCAATTGAAAAAAATCTAAACTAAGCCAATTCGACACCTGATTTCGAAAGAGACTCATAACCAGACGATTAGTTCTATTTTAACAAAAAGATGTATCTTTAGGAGACTAATCGACCAACCATGATTGACTTCGAACTAAAGGATAATGCCTTTTTACGACAATTCGAAGCTTGCGTAGAAGGCGAAATGGCTAAAATCGAATACGCAGCTCAAGAAAGAAAGATCTTTCTAACCAAACTGATCGTACCTGATTCATTAAATAATGGCTCCTTCAAGGAGGCTTTTTTAACCAAAGTCTTAGATCATATCGGTGAGAGCAAGCTTAAGGTTATGCCTACCTGCCCTGAGGTTGCCTCATTTTTAAAGCGAAACAAGTTTAAGTATCAGGGGATGCTTCCTGTCGGCATTCGAATTTAATCTTCTACCGTCTCGATTCTGAATCGGGCAAATCCTTCATCATCAATTTCGGTGATTTCACCATAACATACCTTATTGGCCAATTCAGGGTTCCACGGATGTCGTACTCGTAGATAATTCTCGGTAAAACCTTCTAGGTACCCTTTTTGAATATCCTTCTCAAAAAGAACTTGCTTGAATTTACCTACTTGCGAGTTATAGAATTCTCTTCGCTTTCGTGCCGATAACGCTCTGAGCATTTTTGATCGTTTTTTTCGAACCGACATCTCAACCACCCCTTCCATGGTAGCTGCCAAGGTGTTTTCTCTTTCAGAGTAGGTGAATACATGTAGATATGAAATATCTAAATCAGCTAAATAGCGATAGGTTTCCAAAAACCGTTCTTCAGTTTCACCAGGAAAACCAACAATGACATCTACACCGATACATGCATCGGGAAGTTGTTCCCTTATTTGATTTACACGGTCCGTATATAGACTCGTCAAATAACGGCGACGCATCAATTTCAAAATATGATCTGAGCCGCTTTGTAAGGGTATATGAAAGTGGGGAACAAAATTTTTGCTCTCTGCAACAAATGCTATGGTATCGTTACTGAGTAGATTCGGTTCGATCGATGAAATTCGTAATCGTACGATACCCTCCACCTCATCTAAGGCTTGAATCAGTTCTAAAAAAGTATGCTCATGTCGCTTATTCCCATACTCCCCTTTACCATAATCACCAATATTTACGCCGGTAAGTACAATTTCTTTAATATCCTGAGCCGCAATCTCACGTGCATTACTGATCACATTTTCTAGAGTGTCACTTCTAGAGATTCCTCTTGCCATAGGTATAGTGCAATAGGTACACGGATAATCGCATCCATCCTGAACCTTCAAGAAGGCACGGGTTCGCTCAGAAGTTGCATAACTCCCTACATAGAAGTCAGTCTCATCAATTTCACAAGCATGAATAACAGCAGAATCTTTAGGTTGGTCTTGGAGTAAATCATTCAGAAATGCGGGTAATTCAAATTTTTCCTTAGCTCCGAGCACCATATCTACTCCATCAACCGCAGCCAACTCTTGAGGTTTTAATTGAGCATAACAACCAACGGCAATAATTAGCGCCTCTGGGTTGGTTTTATGCGCTTGTCTGGCAATAGATTTAAACTTCTTGTCTGCGTTTTCTGTAACCGAGCAAGTATTGATCACATAAACATCTGCCTTATCCTCAAAAGAAGTCTTTTCATACCCTTCCTTTTCTAAGGAGCGTGCGAGTGTTGAAGTCTCTGAAAAGTTCAACTTACACCCTAGTGTATAAAACGCTGCTTTGCCCCTACTTTCCACTAGAAATCAGACTTAGTAGTTAATTCATGTATAGCTACAAACAAGCCCTTCTCCCTATCATCGAAAGCGACTGATCTTCTTTCTAAAACTCTTTCGGCAGTTTCCATGGCCTTATCTAATCGATAATCACTCATACCTTGCGGACCGCCCCAAGTAAAACTTGGAATAAAGTTTCTAGGATAACCTGCCCCGAAAATATTAGCATTAAAACCAACGACAGTTCCCGTATTAAACATCGTATTGATCCCTGCCTTTGAATGATCACCCATAACCAAACCGCAGAATTGAAGTCCTGTTGCTTTAAACCTACCGACTGAATAGTCATATAATTTCACCTCGCCGTAATCATTTTTAAGATTGCTAGTATTGGTGTCTGCTCCTAGGTTACACCACTGACCCAATATCGAATTACCCAAGAACCCTTCGTGCCCTTTATTCGAGTAGGCTAGCATGGATACGTTATTAAGCTCACCTCCTACTTTACAATGAGGACCAATCGAAGTAGCCCCATAAATTTTGGATCCCATCTTTACGGTAGAAAAATCTCCAATAGCCAAAGGACCTCGAAGAATAGAGCCTTCCATAACTTTAGAACCTTCTCCTAAGTAAATAGGTCCTTCTTCAGTATTAAATATCGTTGCAAAAGCACTAGCTCCTTGAGATAAATACACCGGATGTTTCCCAATAACTGTGCAGGTAGGGTGAAGCTCAGCTGATGCGCCCAAGGCTACTTCATCAAAATCACGAATCAACACCTTATCTAACTTTGAGAATAAATCGGTGATATGATTTAGATGGATCAATTCCCCTTCAAAAGTGACCACTTCAAAACGAGAACGGTCTCCATCAAAGTTTTCAGGACGAACGTAGGCTAGACATACCTTTTGCCACATCAATTGCTGGCCTTCTTTCAGCTGTAAAATATACTGCGTCAGTTCTGCAGAAGGAACAATAGTCGCATTGATTACAATTGCAGCACTATTTTCAGGTGCTTTCGTAAAATAAGGTGTTAAGTGTTCAGCAGTATCATAAGAAAACACACCCGCTTTCAATGAGTCACTCCACTTCTCCTTTAGAGTCGTTATCCCAAACCTTAATTCAGCAATAGGCCTAGATAAAGTAAGCGGATAAAACCGACTTGTCTCATCGAAATCACTCAGTATGATATGCATGAAGGTTTGTTTTAGGCAAAAATACAATCAAAAAAAAAGCACCCCAACTTTTCGGTTAGCGTGCTTTTAAAACTTCTATTGAAAAGTTCTTTATTTCTTGAACTTCGCGTATTTATTTTTGAATTTATCGATTCGACCAGCAGTATCAACCAATTTAGATTTACCAGTGTAAAAAGGATGAGAAGTTCTTGAGATTTCAAGCTTCACTACTGGGTAAGTAACACCGTCTACTTCAATAGTCTCTTTAGACTCTGCAGTTGATTTAGTGATAAATACATCGTCATTTGACATGTCCTTAAACGCTACTAGACGGTAATTTTCTGGGTGTATTTCTGGTTTCATCGTAAAACTATATTCTTTTCGAGTGTGCAAAAATAAAATAATTTCTTCTTTTGCACAATCTTTTTTTCGTCCGCTTTACGCCTTCCAAAGATTTTAATATTAGTTCTAATATGGTATCTTGCCTTACATTAAATAAACAATCATGAATTCAACAGTAAAAACAAGCTCTTTCATGCTTCTATATGGAGCAATCCTTGGTGTATTAAGCGCCATTTTTTCTTTCATGCTCTACACCATGGATATGCATTATCAAGGTGGGACTTTTGTAACCATCGTAAGTGTAGTCCTTTCAACCGCATTATATGCTGTAGCTATGTATCAATTTAGAAATGCGAACAATAATTTAATGTCCTTCTGGCAAGGGGTTAAGATCGGTGTAGGCGTTGCGGTAATTAGCGGTATTATCATCGTCCTATTCAATCTCCTGCTTACCCGAGTGATTGATCCTGAGACTATGACCAAGGCCATGAATTTTCAAAGAGAACAACTCATTGAAAATACCGAAATGACTATCGAGCAAATCGATGCACAGTTAGAAATCGCACAACAATTCCAAACTCCGGCAATTCAGGCTGCTTTTGGTTTATTATTTGCGGTAATTTTCGGTTTCCTGCTATCTCTAATTCCTGCTGCAATTCTTAAGCGAAGCGAGGACTAGCCATTAAAAAATAGTACTTTTGATTCTGCAATGCAGCTATCAATTGTTATCCCTTTATACAACGAATGTGATTCGTTATCAGAATTAAACGATTGGATTGTATCGGTGATGCACTCCAATCGTTTTGATTTTGAGGTAATTTATATTGATGATGGCAGTAATGACGGGTCATGGGAAGTTATCGAACAATTATGCGTGAAGCACCCTGAAATAAAAGCGATTCAATTTCAGAAAAACTTTGGGAAGAGCCAGGCGCTTCATGCGGGTTTTAAAGCGGCAAGTGGTAATATCGTAATCACTATGGATGCTGATCTACAAGATAGTCCTGAAGAAATTCCCGATCTCATAGATCTACTCCAAAAAGAAGAGTTAGACCTGGTATCAGGGTGGAAGAAAAAGCGCTACGATAGTCTCATCGGTAAAAACATCCCCTCAAAATTGTTCAACTGGGCGGCTCGAAGAAGCTCTGGGATCAAACTCAATGACTTTAATTGTGGACTCAAAGCCTATCGCAGCGAAGTAATTAAAAACATCGATGTTCATGGTGAAATGCATCGATACATACCGGTTCTTGCTGCGAACGCTGGTTTTAATAGAATTGCAGAGAAAGAAGTGAAACATCAAGCTAGAAAATACGGAGAAACCAAATTTGGGGCAGAACGTTTTATCAATGGTTTTTTAGACCTCATTACCATTGGCTTTGTATCAAAATTTGGGAAACGACCGATGCACTTTTTTGGCGCCATCGGCCTACTCATGTTTATCATAGGAGCCGGTCTTACCGTCTACCTGGGAATTGACAAGCTATTCATTGAACCTAAAGGGCGTTTAATTACGGAGCGGCCCGAATTTTTCATTGCACTTACCACAATGATTTTGGGAACACAACTTTTTCTTGCCGGTTTTATCGGCGAACTGATCATACGTTCAAAAAATCAAACTACACGATATCAAATCAAACAATCCATCAATCACACAACTCAATGAATTCTTTAGAAAAAGCACAACAGTGGCTAAAGAGCCCTTTTGACAAAGAAACCATAGAAGAGGTTAGACGCCTTATCGATACCGATCCCGCTACCTTAGATGATAGTTTTTACACCGATTTAGCTTTTGGAACGGGCGGAATGAGAGGTGTCTTAGGTGCCGGAACCAATCGAATAAACAAATACACCCTTGGTAGAGCAACACAAGGTTTAGCCAACTTTTTAAAGGAAAAATACAGTACTATCCGAGTGGTGATTGCTTACGACTGTCGTCACGGTAGTGATACCCTTTCTAGAATTGTTGCAGAAATTTTATCGGCCAATAACATTAACGTATCTCTTTTCTCCTCGCTTCGAACTACGCCAGAACTTTCGTTTGCCGTTCGACATTTGAATGCTCAAGCAGGCATTGTACTTACGGCTTCTCACAACCCACCAGAGTATAACGGATACAAGGTTTACAGCAGCGATGGAGGGCAAATTGTTCCGCCCGAAGACAAGCAAATCATTGAAGCTATTAATGCGATTTCTTTTGACGAGATTAATTTCAATGCAAATACCGGACTCATTGAACTGATTGATGAGGAGGTAGACAAAGCCTTCTTTGAAGAAAGCGTAAAGGCTGGGAGTTTTAAGGCAGCAGGAAAAGAGGACTTTAGATTAGTTTTCACCTCTATTCATGGCACCTCCATCACAGCAATACCACCTGTACTTGAATTGGCAGGATTCAAAAACGTTGACATCGTAAAGGAACAATCTGAACCCAATGGAGATTTCCCTACAGTAAAGTCTCCCAATCCAGAAGAAACAGAGGCACTTGCAATGGCTATGGACCTTGCTGAAACAAAAAATGCCGATATGGTGATCGGGACTGATCCAGATAGTGATCGACTGGGGATAGCCGTCCGCAATCCTTCTGGGACGCTTGAACTGCTTAACGGGAATCAGACCATGATTGTCATGACCGAATACCTACTTCGACTAGCGAAGAAGAAAGGCTTGAAAGGGAATGAGTTTATTGCCTCCACGATCGTATCCACTCCAATGCTTAAAAAATTAGCCAAAGCCTATGAGGTAGACTTCAAAATATCATTAACGGGTTTCAAATGGATTGGTAAGATGATCAAAGATTTTCCGCAGCAGCACTTTATCGGAGGTGGAGAAGAAAGCTACGGCTTCATGGTCGGAGATTTTGTTAGAGATAAAGATGCAGTTACCTCTAGTCTTTTAGCTTCAGAAATAGGTTCGCAATTAAAAAGTGAAGGTTCTTCATTCTACAACTTACTGATCGATTGCTATCTCAGCTATGGGTTTTATAAGGAGCGTCTGATTTCGATTACCAAAAAAGGGCAAGAAGGAGCCAGTGAAATACGCAAGATGATGAGTGATTTCGAAGCGCGTCCACCTAA
>JAAZVY010000083.1 GCA_018623195.1 Flavobacteriaceae bacterium
AAAAAGGCTAGCGTAAATACCGCAGCGGTAGGCTTAAGGGTTAGCGGATAACGAAGCTCCAACGAAAATTTATTGTAGATCGCACCACCATCCTGTTCTTGTCGACCTGTAATCGGATTTAGGGTGTAAGGCGTGATCGAGCTGTTTTCATATCCTCTTAACTGTATATTTTCACGACCGTCAAGGGTAAAATTTCCTAAACCGTCACCACCCACGTAAAATCGCTCAAAAGGAACAATGCCTATATCATTATTGTAAGCACCTAAAAATCCAAACTCCGCATTGGTTCGAAGAACTAACTTATCAACGATTCTGGTATACCAATCCCCTTTAAATTTGACTTTGTAGAACTCTAATAGCTTAAATCGCTCCTCTTCTAATGCCTCTAAGTCTCTACTTAATTCAGCAGAGTTTACCCCATTGACACCTTCAGCCAATAACTCTTCAGTTACTGAATCAATTTCAGCTCGAAGACTCGCATAGTCCTTTTTTGAAAAAGCAGAGAATGGAGGAGTCACTCGTATAGACATTTCAAAATTTGAACCTGTCAGTGGGAAAATTCTGCTAGGTCCCTGTGAACTTCTAGACAAACCAAAACTATAAGAGAAGGAGTTAGATGACCCGTTACCAAAGTTGAAAAGTCCGTTGTTATAATTCTGAAAGTTGTAATTCTGAAAGCTTAACGCATGCGAAAGCACGAAGAAATCGTCAGGCCACTGAACCCGTTTAGACAAGCCTGCAGAAATACCGGCAATACCAAAACCTCTTGATTTATCAACATCGAAACGACCATTTCTAAATTGAGCAGCAAATTGTTGCGTTTTTTGAAGCGACATATTAAAGCGAACTGGCTTTTTACCGCCTAACCAAGGCTCAGCGAAGTTTAAACTGTACACTCTAAAGGTTCGACTCGCCTGTAATCTAAGTGCAAATGTCTGACCATCTCCCATTGGCACGGGTGTATAGGCCTCTTTGTTAAAAAGATTACGCATCGAGAAGTTGTTAAATGAAAGCCCAAGTGTTCCAATGAAACCACCTCCACCAACACCACCTTGCAGTTCAATTTGAGAAGAGCCTGCTTCAACAAGATCATACCTTAAATCAACCGTACCAGAATTGGGATCAGGGTTGACCACATCTGGGGAGATTTGTTCAGGGTCAAAGAATCCTAACTGACCTAATTCTCGAATGGTTCTTATAATATTGTCTTTACTGTACTGTTGACCCGGTTTTGTTCTAATTTCACGATAGATCACATGGTCGTTAGTCTTATCGTTTCCAAAAACATCGACGTGATTGACGAAGGTTTCCTTTCCCTCAATAATTCGAATCTCAAAATCAATGGTATCCCGTTGAGCGGACACTTCAACCGGATTAATACTGGAAAATAAATATCCGTTGTTTTGATAGAGATTGGTTAAATCTTCTGCATCTGGTTTAGAATTATCGGCAATGCGTTCCTTGAGCTGAACACCATTGTAGGTATCCCCCTTTTTTATCCCTAATACAGAAGCTAAGCTTTTGTCGTCGTAAACCGTATTCCCTACAAAGTCAATATCCCCGAAATAGTATTTATTTCCCTCGACAAGTTCTATTTGTAGCCCAATAGTTTCATCGTCAATAGTGTAGGTAGAGTCACTTACAATTCTGGCGTCTCGATAACCTCTTTCTGCGTAAGCATCACGAAGATTGACTAGATCTTCTTCGAAATCATCCTCGATGTATTTAGACTTCTTCCAAAAACGATAGATCTTCTTTTTCTTAGTATTCTTGAGTGCCTTCTCAAGTACTGAATTATTTAGTTTTTCAGCTCCTTTGAAAGAGATTTCTCCGATCTTTACCTTCTTACCCTTCTTTAGGTTAATAATTAGATCTTGAGTATTAACACCAGAAGTATCCGCAGCGGTAGCAATGAAGGCCTTGGCATTGAGATACCCTTTTTCTTTGTATTTATTTTCAAGAAAGTTGATGGTATTAGCAATAAGGCTTTCTGTGATTTTCTTTCCCTTTTTAAGATCGGTATCCTCTATAATACTTTCTGTTTTTCCCTTTTTAATTCCATAAAAAGTAACCTCATCAAGAGTAGGGCGCTCTTTGATACTCAGTTCTAAAAAAATGGAATCGTTTCGAACATCAGTATAATACAGGGCTACGTCACTAAATAGTTCTAGATTCCAGAGTTTCTTAATACTCGCAGACACTTCCTCACTTGGAAGGGTGATGAATTGCCCTTCTCTGAAACCAGCAAAAGTTTTAACAGTTTGTTCGTTGTAACTCTGAAGACCAGTGACCTCAACTTTACCAATGATATACGTTTTTTTTGTTGGGGTAGAATTTTCTTCTTGGGCGTTTACCCAACCTCCCATTGCCAATAACAAGACAATAACCGGTAGTAACCGATTATTTTGTAGCCTTTTCAAGCTGCTCACTAGTCTTTCCAAATCTTCGTTCTCTTTGTTTATAATCAACTAAGGCCTTCTCCAAATGGGCTTCGGTGAAATCTGGCCAATGGGTTTCGGTAAAATACAATTCAGCATAAGCCATTTGCCATAAAAGGAAATTACTTATGCGTCTTTCTCCACTCGTTCTGATCAATAAGTCGACTGGTGGACAATTTGCAGTGTAAAGATGCTCATTTAACATTGACTCATCGACATCTTCGGGTCGAATTAAGCCATTTTTAACTTTTTCAGCGATCGCACGCGTAGCAGCAGTGATCTCTTCACGACCACCATAACTCAGTGCTAGTGTTAAAGTCATCCCTGTGTTCGAAGCTGTCTGCGTAACTACACTTAGGAGCGCATCAGCGATTGGGCTCGGCAATCGATCCAGATTACCAATGGTTAATAACCTAATATTATTTTCTTGCATCGTCGCCAGTTCAGACTTCAATGCCCTTAGAAGAATACGCATGAGTATATCCACCTCCGGTTTTGGTCTTAACCAATTCTCTGTGGAGAAGGCGTATAGAGTTAAAAAATCAATTCCTCGCTTAGCACAGGCTTCTACAATAACTCGAACCGCTTTAAAACCAGATTCATGCCCAAACGCACGCGGCATTCCTTTCGCTTTTGCCCAACGACCGTTACCATCCATGATGATAGCAAGGTGTTTCGGGCCTAAGTGCTCGGTTTTATTCTCAATCATTTTAATTGGGTAGGCTAAAATTTGGGGCCAAAGGTATAGGTTATTGTTAAATTAGGAAACAGATACCAGTCGTTCCCCGAGCGATCATAATAAGTAGCTAAGCTAGTTGCTGGTTCTAGAAGTCGATCGTAATCGTCCGAGAATAGGTATCCAGCGGCAATTTCAGCCGAAACAACTAGCATTGGGAAAGCTCTAAATTTAGCACCAAATCCTCCCATTGCACCTAGTCGCGCCTTCGAAATAAGATCCCAGTTTCGTGTAGGTTTAAAATCTCCAAATTGGTAGGTCCCTCCTAACATTGCGTAGGTAGTGAATTGTCTCCTTCCATCGTAAACATTGAAATCACTAAAATGATATTCTAGTCCAAGAGCAGCTCGTGTTGATTTGTAAACCTCCCAAACTGGAGAGTCAGAAGTCTGATCAGTATAGTTATAAGTGGGTGCGAAACTTGCCCGAATCGCCAATCGATAGGGTAAATTATACCTAGCCACTAAGGCTACAGATGTTTTCGGATTATAATTATCTATAGGTGTATCACCCACAGCGATCACTCCATGAAGAGCAGTTCCAATTTCAAGGGCCCTTAGATCTTGGGCTTTTAGGCTCGTTACAACTATACTAAAAACAGCAGTTAGGGCAATCTTTAATCTCCAATTCATAATCAATTTCTTTTATCCTCTCCCCAAAGGAGCTTTTCTCTAAGTGTTTGAA